>CALKXD010000137.1 GCA_938003855.1 uncultured Granulosicoccaceae bacterium
CAGGCATTAGCAGCGCAGGGGTTGCAGGCATTAGCAGCGCAGGGGTTGCAGGCATTAGCAGCGCAGGGGTTGCAGGCATTAGCAGCGCAGGGGTTGTAGGCTTTAGCAGCGCAGGGGTTACATGGGTTGTATGCTTTGGCGGCCTGTTTCTTTGCTACCGGATTTGAAACGTTATCGGGGACTGTAGTACAGCCTGTGGCAGACAGAAGTATACCACCGCTGAACAGTGCGAGAGTGCCGGTCAAAATCGCGGCAGGCAGGCGTTTGGTTTTAAATCTTTTGGGAAGAGTAACGTTTGACATATCTGTTGGCCTTATGATTTGGTTGCTTTTAGTGGTCGTCTGTGTTCGAGATCAGCCTCGAGAAATCACTGTACAGGCGTCGTTCGGCGAAGTTATAACAATAGTGTCACTTTTTCCTTGTATTTGACCGGCTTCCATGAAGCAGCAATCTGGTCTTTCCGGGCTGGTGCCAGAGCCGAAAAGCCGGGTTAACAGCAAGAGCGCGGGCACTGCACAAAATGAGAGATGAATGACAAATGACCAGTGTCATACTGGGTCCGAATCGGGGGAAACAGAATTCGAACCGTTCAGCTGCCTCTGAAGCCGAACAATACGACATAAGGAATCGAAACGTGCCAGAGCGATTGGTTGCATTTGTAAAGCGTGATTGTCCAACCTGTGAGCTGATAGAGTCCGTGCTCGCGCAACTCGCGTTACAGCAGTCGGTAACTGTTTACAGTCAGGACGATCCGACATTCCCCGGGGCACTGGATAACGTTGTTGACGATACGCGCCTCGATAATTCCCATAGCCACGGTATAGAAATAGTACCGACACTCATGCGGTTTAACGGATCCGACGAGCAGGCGCGTACCTATGGGTGGGATCGGCAAGAGTGGGAGGCGTTAAGTGGTGTCCGTGGTCTTGGAATCGAATTGCCGGACTCCAAACCCGGTTGTGGCGCGATCAATGTGGAGCCGGCGGTACTGGAACAGCTTAAAATCCGCTTTGAGCAAACCGGAATTGAATCACGCCGGATCGAGCTTGGCGGCGGCGAGGATGTGATTGAAGCGATGTATGATCGCGATTGGTCCGATGGTCTGCCGCTGGTGCCGCCAACAGAGTTGCGGGTACTGCGTATGTTGCAGGGCACGGTTCGACCGCCGGATGAGGTGTTGGGACAATGTCCGCCGGATATGCGTGCGCTCACCGTCGAAAAAATAGCGGTCAACGCGGTGATGGCCGGGTGCAAGCCCGAGTATATGCCAGTAGTTCTAGCAGCGGTCGAAGCGGTTTTGGACGAACACTATGGTCTGCATGGCGTGGTGGCGACGACGATGTATGTCTCACCGGTTCTGGTTGTTAACGGACCGATACGTAAACGCATCGGTATGAATGCCGGTGTTAACGCACTGGGGCAGGGGAATCGGGCTAATGCCACTATTGGACGTGCGGTGCAGTTGATCGTGCGCAATGTCGGGGGTGGCAAGCCGGATGGCGTCGACCGCGCTAATCTGGGGAATCCCGGTAAATACACCTATTGCTTTGCCGAAGACGAAGAGGGGTCGTGCTGGACTCCGCTGTGTTGCGATTTCGGTTTTCCACGGGGGGCGTCGACTGTAACCGCATTTACCGGTTACGGCTTGCAGGGTTTAGTCGATCAGAAAGCGCGTGATCCTGAGTCGTTATGTCGAACATTCGCCGCCGGTTTGCGCGTTGGAAGCAACCCCAATCTAGCTCCGGCAAACGACGCTTTACTGGTCGTGTGTGCAGAGCACGAGAGAGTATTCAGGGATGCAGACTGGACCAAACAACAACTCAGCGATCGGTTGTACCAACTACTCGAAATCCCCGGTAGCGAAATTGTGCAGGGCAGTGGCGGCATTGCCGAAGGCGTGCCGGAATCGATGGCTGATCAGGTATTTAATAAAATAAGACCCGGTGGGCTGTTGATTGTTCGTGCCGGTGGAGGTGCCGGAATGTTCTCCGGTATTATCGGAGGGTGGCTGGCCAGCGGGCCTGTTGGCAGTGTCCCTGTAACCAAGGAGATAAGCAGATGACCATACTCATTGATCCTACCGGAGAAGCGCAATCGGTAGCCCGACCGCGACCCTTGCGCCCACCGTCATTGTCAGGTCTGACGGTCGGGATACTCGATATCTCTAAAGCCCGCGGCAGCATATTTCTTGATCGGCTGGCTGAACGTTTCGACGAAGCCGGGGTTTCGGTAAAGCGCTATCGAAAACCGACTTTTGCACGGCCTGCACCTGTGGCATTGAGCCAGCAGATTGTGACTGAAGTTGATCTGGTTGTTGAAGGGTTGGCGGACTGAGGGTCCTGCACGTCGTGCTGTACGCATGACATTGTAGAGCTAGAGTCACGTGGAATCCCCGCAGTCGGTGTTGCGACGACAGAATTTGTCAAGGCGGCAGCGACTCAATCCGAGGCGTTGGGGTATGACGCATCGATTGTTTTTGTACCGCATCCGGTACAGGATCGAACCAATGACGAACTAAAAGCCGTTGCCGATGGTGTGTTTGAAGAAATTGTCAGTCGATTGATTGAATAGTTACAATTGCCGCCCGACTGACCAACTCGATTAACCGGCCGGTATAACAGTTGTGCCAGGTTGATTAAAAAAAAGGCCCCGCCGGTGCGGGGCTTTTTTAGAGTGGGACCTGGGACCTGGGGCCGGGGCGGTCAGTTGATGGCTGGTTGGTGATGGATTTATTTATCTTTTAGGCTGTAGAGTTGTTGGCGCATTTCCATCGATAAGCCCTGCATAACGCAGGGGGATGATTCTATTTTTCCATTGCGGCTATAGCGTAGATTGCTTTCGCCGGATGATAGGCGCGTCGATGTTGATCGCATTCATCCAATGCAAGATTGTTCTGATGTGTGGCGGTTGCGAGTAGAGTGCTTGCGGCAGTGGTTATAGAAACCGGGCGATAAACACAGTTTTCAGGCCGCTAATTTATTGAATTGGGATTACTGTAAATTCATGATCTTACCGACACCGATTAAGCAGCGCTATTACCAGCAAGTCTGGGTGCTGGTCCAGCAGATTCCCTCTGGCAGAGTCGCCACCTATGGTCAAATCACCAAATTGCTCCCCTGTCCTGAAGGGATTGGCGCAGATGATTATAAAATGTTTGCTTCGCGCTGGGTGGGAATGGCCATGGCGGCCTGTCCCGGTCAAGTGCCATGGCAACGCGTGATTAATGCACAGGGCAAGATCAGCCCGCGGTCCGAGGCGGGGAAGCAAAAGCAACTTCTGCAAGAAGAAGGTGTTATGTTTTTAAATGAAAAGGTCGATTTAAAAGAATATCAATGGCGTGGGCCCGGTCAGGTTGATGAGCCTGCACAGGGGCAGTTGTTTTAGAGCGTCCTGTTACGGTTTAATCTGGCAGGTAGTGCTGCTGATGCGCCACTGTGCTTCAACGGCCGATTCCAGTCACTGAAATATAGAGATCCAGCCCTGATCTTACAGGCTTATCCATTTGGTTTAGATCACTGTTATACAGTGACTGTCCGGGGTTTGCCCGGATTTAGAGGCTTTTATAGTGGGGCAGAAGAGACCTAAATAGTATTACAGGTACTCCGGGCCATTTTTTTTTCGGTAGATTAT
>CALKXD010000138.1 GCA_938003855.1 uncultured Granulosicoccaceae bacterium
GTGCGGGTTTTAACTATTTCCTGAAAATCCGCATTATGAACAGATAGCTGGCACGCTTATTCCAGCAATTCGATATCGCACCCTGCAGTTGAGCTCTTTTTCAGTACAGAAGTATCGCGAAACCCAAGATACTGTACCGCAAAGAAAGCGGTTTTTTTTCTACTAGCCTCATAACCACATCAGCGAAATTTACTGATGCAATTCAATTCAACTGAGTAGATAGCAAAATGAAACCAACTACCACTCCCCCCGTAAACACCGCTAAATCTGCCATGGGATTTGCCAACCAGTCCACTGCCGTCAAGCAACATATCCAAAAGACAAAACCCGCACCGCAGGCACAGCCAAAATCCAAAACTGCCATGGGCTTTGCCAACCAGCCAACAGCGGTTAAAAAGCACATTCAAAAAGAAGGCTAACCGGCCCCGGATAAAGAGCAGAGAAAATGGCAGCGACTGCAATCAAAAACGACAGGACACAGAAGCCTGATAGTACACACCAGGCCGCTGATCCGGTTATTACGTTTTTTAAGGCGTATCCCGAAACTCTGCCGGCAATGAGTGCCGACCGATCTGCGCTCGGCACCATTCCCGCCCAGGCGTACCAATACTGCGAAGCGATGACAACGGCATCAGCATTCGGCTGGTACGCCTTTCCTGCAGCCGATCTTCAGCTGTGGTTTGATGGCGTTGATATTTATCGGGCACACGGTGACGAGTGGCATCGCTTAGCATCAGAACAACTGCCTGGCATGGAACACTGGTGGAACCCGAATTGTCCTGACCACCTGGCCGATATGGCCCCGCCGTTTGTGACCAGCCTGGGCATTCCCGGGTACCTACAAATTTGGTCAGGCTTGCTTGTTTCCACCCGAAAAAACTGGAGCATACTGGTTAGGCCACTGGCAAATGCACAGAAGTCCAACCAGCTGTTTTGCTTCGAGGGAATAGTCGAAACCGACCACTTTCAGCCCGCGCCGTTATTTATAAACCTGAAGCTGCTGGTCACCAATACCATCATTAATATTTCAGCACACGAACCCTTATTTCAGGTGCAACCGCTGCATCGCGATTGTTACTCCCGGGACACCCTGAATGCCTCTGACCACAGAAATATTAGTATGGATCAACCCGACTCGGCCGGCATGACCGATTTAGATTGGGGTGGATTTCAGAAAACCATCCGTAGCGCCGACCCGGGCAACGATATGCATTCCGCCGGGCAGTACGCCACTACTACACGGAAACGCGCGCGCAAAACCACCCCTATCCTGCGCTAAGTTACCGCCAGCTGATTGTCAGAAAATAGCATCAGTCCCTGGGAACTCCGGCAATTTCAAGGTTTGACGCGATTTTCTCTCCAATCGAATACATCGCGCTGGGCGATCGACTGCGGTAGCTGCTGGTCGTAAAGCCAGGGTCGCTACGTAGCAGTTTTTTGACTATTTTTTCCGCCTCGGTCATTTTTCCACGCTCCACCTGAACCGCAGCCAGTGTGCGTAAGTTAGAGGTGTGATCCGGGTTAAGTTTATATCCGCACTTCGCATGGGATGCTGCTTTATTAATATTTCCAGCAGCATAGTAGGCAGCCGCGGCACAGGTGTGAAACAGCGACAGTTGTGGATCGAGCGGTGACAGCTGGAACATTTTTTTAGCAGCAGCAACTGCCTGCTCCCCTTGCCCTTCCTGATAAGACAACGCTGCCGCCTGGCAAGCGTACACCAATGGCTCATTGGGGTTTGTTTTACAGGCCGCTTTATAGGTTTCTAACCCGAGATCGGGATCCCGGTGCATGTGCGTTTCTATAAGACCTTTCATGGTCAGGCCCAGCGCATGACCGGAGTTGACCTCCAGTGCTTTGGTGCAGTGCTCTACCACTTTATTTTTGTCGTTTTCATCGATTTTCTGTGACCAGCCCCCGCTGCGATTAAGCTTTAGCATGTACCACTGTGCCAATCTGGCATGAGCGGTGGCCTGCTGTGGCTGTCTGGCAACAACATCTGCCAGCAGGTCTCTGGCCAGATCAAATTTACCACTGTGCATATGGTAGACGCCACCGAGAAGCTTCGTGTACAGGTCAAGTCCCGACATCGGCTCTGTGGCTGCGCGCTGGTACTCCCTGTTCAACACCGCCCCCATAACCGCTTTTGCTACTTTATTGAGAAGCCCGTCATACACTTCGTCATCGTAAATCAACTCATCGACATGACACCTCAGATATTCCGTCCACATCACATCAAGCGTTCGGGTTTTTGCGAGTTCGATGGTAACGACTGCCCTGCCCGCCGCACAATAATAACTGCCAGAGACAACGTAGTCGGCATTCAGACGCTCGAACAGTTCACCGGGTTGCCAACTGAGATCTCTATACTGCGTTGTGCTCAGCCTGGAAATAACATTCGTTAAAGGAGACGCCGATAACCCTGCAATGACATTGGCGGCCACGACCTCGCCAATGACAAATTCCTTCGCGTCTTTAGCGCCAAGGTAGCGAAGCGGAATAACAGCGATCGACGGCAGTTCCCGCACGGGTTCCAACACCAGTGCGTTTTGACTGACGACAATATCGGAGCTGGTAGATCGAGCAGAGGGCCCCTGTTGTCGGGCAAATGTCGCTATGTAGTTCCCAGCGGGTACATCAATGCGGACCGTCGAATTGCTGCCGGCATTTTTATAGTACTTTCTAAGGGATTTTCTGACCAGCCTGGCTATGTTTCGGACGTAGGGATCTGCCGGGTCGAAATCGGCTCCCTTACCAAACGCTTCCACCGCAATATTGTAGGAGCGGATGAATTCCGCGCCGTCCTCTACCGTCTGCCTGACTACATAGCTCAGGAATTTACGCAACCGTTGTGACTTTTTAAAATCGCCGCTCTGCAGAATGAGTTCGAGTTGCTCGAAAATCTCATCGCTTGCTGGCGATGGTGCAGAATCCACTGGTAACGTTGCTCCCTACCTTCAATCCATCTTCAGTCCGTTGACGATAGACCAAAGTACTATTGAATTAAGTAAGAATTCCAGGTCAGACTAGTATTTAGACACGAATAATACACTGTTGCAAACACTAACACCTCAGTTGCGAACCAGCAATCAATTACAAAGAGTCAGTATTGTCAGAACAACCAGGCCTCGGAAATCTGCAGCCGTGTTACAAAGCCGCTATCCCAGACCGTCATGATGTGACAACACTATTTGATGATCGCTATACCGCAAAAACAATATCTTTTTGCGGGTGGGGTGTCGATGCGCCGGGAAGCTGTTCAGAACAATAGCGCGATCTACGATCGATACAGCCGCACGGCAGAACTCAAAAAACACACGGCTCTCTGTGATAGCGCGAAAAAACCCTCTGCGCTCGGGCAGTCGCCTAAGCCGTCAGTTAACCGCGAAATCACAGAACCGGATGCAGAAACAAAAAAGGCTCGACGTCTTCAAACGTCAAGCCTTTGATTTGTATGGCGCGCCCGGAAGGATTCGAACCTCCGACCACCTGGTTCGAAGCCAGGTACTCTATCCAGCTGAGCTACGGGCGCACAGAAATGAGGAATCCCCCACTTACCGCTATTGTAAGTCGGTAGCGGCCAGATTAACAGTCTTGATTCAACTTGAGGCCACTACCAGCTGCTTTTGTCTGCCCAGGCCTTCGATTTCCAGCGTGACGACATCGCCCTCCTTGAGATAGGTCTGGGGATTCATACCCATACCAACGCCCGGCGGCGTTCCGGTAGAAATGACATCCCCGGCCTGCAAGCTCATAAACTGAGAGACGTAGGACACCAGAAACGGCACTTTGTATACCATCGTCGAGGTTGAACCGTTCTGACGCGAGTCCCCGTTTACCTCTAACGACATAGCCAGTTGCTGCGGATCGGCGATCTCGTCGCGAGTCACCAGCCAGGGACCGATGGGCCCGAAGGTATCAGCAGATTTTCCCTTCACCCATTGTCCGGAACGCTTGATTTGAAAATCGCGCTCGGAGATATCATTGACCACACAGTAGCCGGCAATATGCTCATAGGCGTCAGCTTCATCAATGTACTTTCCATCTTTACCGATCACAACCGCCAACTCGACTTCCCAATCCAGAGCGACTGATGTGCGCGGTGTTTCGATATCGTCGTTAGGCCCACAAATCGCCGAAGTTGCCTTGAAAAAAATCACCGGCTCGGGCGGTACGTCGAGTCCGGATTCCTCAGCATGATCGGAATAATTCAAGCCAATACAGATAAATTTGCCAACACCGTTGACGCAAGCCCCGAGCCGCTCACCAGCATTGATTTCCGGCAGCGTCTGGAGATCAAGGGCACTGATCGAAGCCAGGGAAGCATCGCTGATAGCAGCACCGTTAATGTCGCCGACATGGCCCGATAAATCGCGGATTTTTCCGTCCGCGTCAAGAATTGCAGGTTTCTCCTGTCCAGCTGGCCCAATGCGCAAAAGTTTCATAGTCGCTCGTTATCCGATATCAGTAAGGAAGGGTGGCGGCTGAGAGCACCTTGTCTCGCTGGCCAGATCACCCGTTAGTCATCAAATACTACGGCTTACAACGCCCAGCCACCATCGATGATGTGTGGCTGACCGGTGGTAAAGGCCGAATCGTCACTGGCCAGGTACACAGCCAGATTGGAGATCTCTTCGGTGCGCCCGAGGCGCCCCATTGGCTGGCGCGCTATAAAGTCCGCCATGGCTTTTTCGTAGTCACCTGTGGCGCGCAGCCGGTCATGCAGCGATGGAGATTCAATGGTGCCCGGGCAAATTGCATTGCAGCGTATACCTTGTGTGACGTAATCCGCCGCCACTGATTTGGTCAGTCCAAGTACCGCCGCCTTGGTCGTGGTGTAGACAAACCGGTTTGGCACACCCTTCAGGCTCGACGCAACCGACGACATATTAATGATGGACCCTCCACCATTTGCAAGCATCGCCGGCAGCGCAGCGCTAATGGTGTAGTACATTGATCTCACATTTAAGTTGAATGAAAAATCCCAGTCTGCTTCTGCACATTCCTGAATGGAGCCGTTATGCACAAACCCGGCACAGTTAAACAACACATCAAGTGCACCGGCGCTGCTGATTGCAGCATCGACGGCAGATTTATCCGTAACATCAAGGATCGAGGTCGTTATTCCTGCAGTGTCCAGAGACTCCAGAAGCTGAGGGTTTACATCGGTGGCAATAACCTCAGCGCCCTGCTCTGCAAACGCCAGCGCCACCGACTTGCCGATACCCTGCCCCGCCGCCGTGACCAGCGCTTTTTTGCCTTCCAGTTTTTTCATTCTGCTTCCCGTGTCTTTTTGAACAAAGCATCTGTTGTTAACAGTGTGCTATTTTTTATGACTGCCATACTTTTGGAACGAGTTTCAATGCCACCCTCAGAAACAAAGACGCGCGAACAATACGATTTTATTATCGTTGGTGCCGGTTCAGCTGGATGCGTATTGGCAAACAGGCTGTCTGAGAACCCCGCTAACAAAGTGCTCCTTCTGGAGGCTGGTAACAGGGATTGGAATCCCTGGATACACGTTCCTGTCGGGTATTTTAAAACAATGCATAACCCGAAGTTTGACTGGTGTTACCTAACTGACCCGGACCCGGGTATCGCCGGCCGACGTTTGCAATGGCCACGCGGCAAGGTGCTGGGTGGATCAAGTTCCATCAATGGCCTGCTGTACGTGCGCGGACAACGTGAAGACTATGATCGGTGGGCAGAGCTCGGCAACAGCGGTTGGGACTATAACAGTATTCTGCCTTACTTTAAAAAATCCGAGGATCAATCACGCGGCGAGAACCATTTCCACGGCAGCAGGGGACCGCTTAAAGTATCCGATCTGCGTTTGCGGCGGCCAATCGCCGATCACTTTATTGCCGGTGCGACAGAGTGCCAGATACCACTCAATGACGACTATAACGGTGAGAACCAGGAAGGGATTGGCTACTTTCAGCAAACAGCCCATAACGGTTTTCGCTGGAGCACCGCAAAAGGCTTCTTAAAGCCAGCACGCAATCGCACCAACCTGACCGTACTGACCAATGCACATACCAACCGCATAATATTCGATGAGGGTGACGCCTGCGGCGTTGAGTACCACCGCAATGGCCAGACGTGTGAGGCAAAAGCAAGCGCTGAAGTCATACTGTCAGCTGGGGCAATCGGCTCACCGCAGATTTTGCAATGTTCCGGCATCGGAGAAGGCAAACATCTGCAGAAGCTTGGTATTCCGGTGGTGCACAACCTGCGTGGCGTCGGTAAAAACCTGCAGGATCACCTGCAGATCAGGGTGGTTTATAAAACACGTGAGCAGACCCTGAACGACGAACTCAACAGCGCCTGGAAGCGAGTTAAAGTCGGCATGCAATACGCGGCTTTCCGCACCGGACCACTGACTCTGGCCGCCAGCCAGGTGACCATTTTCACACGCTCCTCACCCGAGGTAGAGCGACCGGACATACAATTTCATATGCAGCCATTAAGCGCTGACAAACCCGGTGAAGGCGTGCATGATTTCTCGGCATTTACTGCGTCTGTTTGCCAACTCAGACCAGAGAGCCGTGGCGAGATAAACATCAAAACCCCCAATCCGCAGGATCACCCGTCGATCGAGCCGAACTACCTGTCGACAGATCTGGATTTGCGCACGGCGGTTAACGGGCTTAAGGTGGCACGCAAGATAGCCGCAGCACCGTCATTGGCTCCACACATCATCGATGAGTACGTACCAGGCTACGCCTATGAAACCGATGAGCAACTGGAACTGGCTGTGCGCCAGTTTAGCCAGACCATCTACCACCCGGCTGGCACTTGTAAAATGGGCAGCGACAACCACGCTGTCGTGGATGACCAGCTTAGAGTTCACGGTGTTGGCAAACTGCGCGTGGTCGACGCCTCTATCATGCCCGAGATCGTCTCCGGCAATACCAACGCGCCAACGATTATGATTGCCGAGAAAGCCTCGGATATGATTTTGTCCAACTAAGCACTGTAGGCAGCGAGATCAATTGAACCCGGTAATTTCTGCCATCTACTATAGCCATGACCCGCAAAGCGGGACGATCAGACAGAGTGCCGGCGACACACTGGACAATATCGGGCGTGCAGCAACGCTATTGCTTACCCGGCTTTAGCCCCGCCCCTCCAGGTGCACTACTAATTAGTGCCCATCCAGAAACAAGCGCTACTGCGTACCACTCAGGCGCGCAATCTTTTGCCGATCACATGGTGTTACTTAAGAACAACTAAGCGCCTACATGTGGTAGGCAAAATCTCACGCAACTGAATGATCCTCGCGACACCCTGTTTCTGGATCGGCACTAATTAACCGCAAAATCACAGCGGTATAGCGATATCTCTGCCTACCAGTACGCAATCATACTGCTGCTCCCCGGCACCATTGTGAAGGCCAAACTGCAAAACAGTATTGGCCGACGTGATATCGCGCAGTACATGCGTGGTTATCGTCGGTGACGCAATGGTGATCTCATCCGAGCTCGCATCGAGAGCGGCGGTACGGTTCCAGTAGACCTGACCAAGATGCCCAAAGTCTGCGGTACCGGAGCGCTGAAAAAAAACACTGTCCGTGTAGGTCAATTGCGAACTGCTGACACTGCATAACCACTGCCTGTCAACCTCGGTATACAGCAGTTCAGCGTGATCAAATGCCGGGGCATCACACTGCAAACCAGAGTCATCAAGCGGCGAGTCTGCGATGATCGACTCTGCAACGGGTTCATCGCTGCCACCACAGGCGCTAAGCAGAAACGAGCTCAGCAGAATCACAAGCGAAACCCTATTTATCTCAACGGCGCGAACCATTTGCAAAACCCACACTGGTTTGAATAGCGTTAAGCGTAGTTCAGCCTGTCAGAAATGCAGATCAGAAGCCGCCTGCACCCTCCACGCAAGCACCCTCCACAGCTGCCGCGGGTTACCGCTACAAATCAGCCGGCAACCGTTATACTTGCTGTTTTCAACCAGAGGCAAGCCCATGGTCACGTCAATTTTATTACTGCGCGCAAAGCGCGGCACCGTCAAATCACTTGCAGAGGACCTGGCCTCACGCAAAGGAATTTCCGAGGTTTACTCCGTCAGCGGCAATTTCGATCTGGTCGCCATCGCCCGCGTGCCCAACAACGATGCACTGGCTGATCTGGTGACCTCAGAACTCGCGTCGATCGAGGCCATCACACACAGTGAAACCATGCTGGCGTTTCGCGCATTCTCCCGGCACGACCTACAATCTATGTTCTCGATTGGCAGTTAAGCAATCGCACCGCTGCGTGCCCCTTCCCCACTGAATAAGTACGGTCCCAGGCAGCGTTTATAACGCCTGGCTTTACGGTGCTTTGACGCGCGTATGTCACTGACTCCACTATACTTGACCTTGCTACTACTCAATCACTTGCAACGGCATGAACAGATCCTTTGAATTATCTTTGCTGCAGATGATCTCACCTCCCGTATCCAGCGTATCCCGTCGGTATACCACTCTTTAGACCGATTGACAGTCGCTGGAACCCCAAAGCAATCTCCAGCTCATCAGCAACCGTTCGTAACAAAATCACTTTAAAGTTACCAGGCCAATCAATGAACAAAACGTTGAAAGTACTGTTACCCCTGCTAGTCATAGGAGCCTGTATTGTCATCGCAAAAATACTCATCGACAATCGTCCTGAGCCTGCTACCCGCCCGCAGTTTAAGTCCACTACCAGCATTGATGCGACGGTGGTAAAAAAATCCGATTTCCCGGTAATCATAAAAACGCAGGGGTCGGTAAGTGCTTCGAGGCAAGGATCGATTGTCACCGAAGTGGGCGGCACAATCACCTCAGTCTCCGACAACTTTGTCGTAGGCGGGTCTTTCAGACGCGGCGATATTCTGTTGCAGATAGACCCGCGTGACTACGAGATTGCCGTGACACTGGCCGAGGCGACTCTAGCCCAAAGCCGTGCGGCACTGGCTGAAGAATCAGCCAGATCAGAACAGGCAAGTGCCGACTGGAAGCGATTGGGACGCAGCGGCAAACCCTCTGAGTTAACACTGAGAAAGCCACAACTCGCCGCCGCTCAGGCGTCACTGGAAGGGGCACGCGCACAGGTAGAGCGCGCCAAACTGGATCTCGCCAGAACCCGAATAACCGCCCCCTATGACGGGCAGGTAAAGCAAAAACAGGTTGATCTCGGGCAATACGTTAACAAAGGCGGTGCACTGGCAGAGATCTACTCCACTGACACCGCTCATGTACGACTGCCATTGAACAACCAGCAACTGGCCTTCATCAATCTCAGTGGCAGTTCCGCCAGCAAGGCCGGTGTATCGTTGAGTGCCGATATCGGGGGAAGCCGTCACACCTGGAACGGTCAGATACTGCGGACAGAGGGAACCATCGACGAACGTACCCGGCAACTCTATGTCGTCGCAGAAATCGACAATCCGTATTCCAGCTCCTCGGCGGAAAAACCACCGCTGTTGCTGGGTCAGTACGTCAATGCCGATATCGCTGGTCGAACTCTCACCGATGTCATCGTAATTTCCCGCTCTGCATTACGCGAAGACCGTGAAGTACTGGTAGTGGATACACTCAACACCCTGCAGACACGGCAGGTGCAGGTGATCTGGAAAGATGCCGATGTGGCGGTAATTTCAGACGGTCTTGAAGAAGGCGATATCATCAGCCTGACAGCCCTTGGAACCATCACCAACGGCACCCGGGTGAGCGCCACAGTCGACGGCAAAGCGCCACCCGATGAACGCGCTGGCAACCGCCGGGGCAGCGGCACAGGCAACTTCAGCAACAAACCTGCGTCTGAGACAACAGACGCCGTTACAAGCGGCGACAATCAGGCCAGTGACAATCGCCTGCAACGCTTCAAGGAAATAATAGACGCCGGTGAGGCGTTACCGCCGCCTGTCAGAGCACGAATGGAAGCACGCATAGCCGCGGGCGAGCCGGTACCGGACTGGATGCGAGAGCACCTTGAGAAAACCACTGCTAACTAATCAGGATCACTTATGCACTCAATGATCAATTGGTTTACCCGCAACGGCGTAGCTGCCAACCTGCTGATGGCCGGTATCGTGGTCTGGGGCCTGTTGGCCTTGAACAACCGGATACCACTTGAGGTATTCCCCTCATTTGAACTCGATGTTGTCGATGTCCGGGTCCCTTACAGGGGCGCTTCCCCGACCGAGATCGAAGAGGCAGTTACGATCAAAATCGAAGAGGCAATCCAGGACATAAACGGCATCAAGTCGATTACCTCAACAGCCGCCGAGGGGCTGGGCTCGGTCAGAATAAGCGTCACCTCAGACGCCGATATCAGCAAGGTGCTGGAAGATGTCAAGCAACGCGTAGATCAGATAAACACATTCCCGGACGACGCCGACGCACCGTCGATCTATGTGCCCGAGCGCAATCGTGAAGTGATCAGCGTTATCATAGCCGGTGATTTGTCCGAAAAAGAATTACGCGTGCTCGGCAATCAGGTGCGCGACGATCTGGAACAACTGCCGAATGTATCGCAGGTAAGTTTGTCCGGAGTGCGCGACTTTGAACTGGCTATCGAAATAAGTGAGCAAACACTGCGCGAGTACGGATTGACATTCGCACAAGTGGCCAATGCCATCAGGCAATCCTCTATTGATCTGTCTGCCGGCGCCATACGCACTGCAGGTGGCGAAGTGCTGATTCGCACCAACGGCCAGGCCTATAGCAAAGACGACTTTGCCAACACACTCATATTAAGCAGCGAAGATGGCAGCCGAATCACTCTGGCTGACATCGCACGGCTGTCTGACGGTTTTGAAGAAAATGCTCTGGAGCAAAGTTTCAACAGCCGCAATAGCATCGAGATTGACGTCTTTCGTACTGGCAGCCAAAGCGCTATTACCGTTGCGGATGAAGTAAAAAACTACCTGCCCGAAGCGCAGTCGAGGATGCCTGAAAATGTCACTCTAGGCTACTGGCGGGATCGCTCACGTATCGTCAAAGCCCGGCTGTCTACGCTCAACAAGAGTGCCATGCAAGGCGGACTGCTGGTCATCGTATTGCTCGCCCTGTTCCTGCGGTCGTGGGTGGCGTTCTGGGTATTCATTGGCGTACCCGTGTCATTTATGGGGGGACTGGCGTTGATGCCGGAGATTGGCGTCACGATAAATCTAATCAGCCTGTTTGCGTTTATTCTGGTACTGGGTATCGTTGTCGACGATGCAATCGTCACCGGGGAAAATATCTATACCCACATGCGGCGCAATCCGAATGCACTGGAGGCGGCAATTTCAGGCACACAGGAAGTCGCGATCCCGGTGACCTTCGGGGTACTAACGACCGTTGCGGCCTTTACACCGCTTCTGATGATTGAAGGCGTGCGTGGGAAAATATTTGCCCAGATTCCACTCATTGTGATCCCGGTTCTACTGTTTTCATTGATTGAAACCAAGCTTGTATTACCGGCTCACATGAAACACCTGAACTTCCATAAAACGACCAAACCAAATTTATTCGCGCGGTTGCAACACCGCATTGCCGATGCTCTGGAGTGGGCTATCCGTCACTGGTATCAACCGGCACTGGCGGCCTGTATGCGACAACGCTATCTGACTTTGTCCGTGTTCATAGGCACCGCCATAATCGTTTTTAGTCTGGTCAGCTCCGGCCATGTGCGGTTCATTTTTTTCCCGCGTATTCAAAGCGAAGTGGCCAACGCGTCGCTGACCATGCCGACCGGTACACCGTTTGAGGTAACGCAAAGACACATAAAGAGAATTAACGATGCCGCCGTCGCACTGCAAGCCAAGTATGTCGACCCGGCTACTGACACCAGCATCATTGAAGGCATTATGTCCAAGGCCGGCTCGCAGGGTGGCAGTGGCGGTGGGCAATCGCACCTCGGACGTGTGATGTTTGAAATCACGCCACCGGAGGAGCGCACCCTGAATGTCACCAGCCGTCAGCTGGTGGGCGAATGGCGGCGCGCTATCGGTGATATCCCGGGCGCGAAAGAAATCAACTACCGGGCTGAGATCGGCCGCGGTGGCTCACCGATAAACGTGCAGTTATCCGGACGGGATTTTGATCAGCTGCGAGCACTGTCGGTTGAGGTGAAAGGTCGTCTGGCAACCTACCCGGGAGTCAACGATATCACCGACAGTTTCGCCGACGGGAAACAGGAAATTAAACTCAGTATAAAGCCTGCAGCGCAGCAACTGGGCCTGACCCTGGCGGATCTGGCAGAGCAGGTGCGTCAGGCATTTTTCGGCTTCGAGGTTCAAACGATTCAGCGCGACCGGGACGATGTACGCGTGGTGGTGCGCTACCCACTCAGTGAACGTAAATCACTCGACAGCCTGCAGACTATGCGCATCCGCACCCCGGGTAACATCGATGTGCCGTTCTCCGAAGTCGCCGAAGCCACCTGGGGTCGCGGCTTTGCAACCATCAAACGAGTAGACCGGCGCCGAACCATCAATATTGAAGCAGACGCCGATAAAGAAACAGCTGACATAGAATTCATCAAACAGGAACTCGACCGTGAGTTGCCCGAGCTATTGACGCAATACCCCGGCGTCTCCTACAGCCTTGAGGGGGAAGCCCGGGAGCAACGCGATTCCTTTGGTAGTTTGCGCACCGGTATTTTGATTGTTCTGGCCGCCATCTATGCGCTGCTGGCAGTCCCGCTGCGCTCCTATAGCCAACCGGTGATGGTAATGCTGGTGATCCCGTTCGGTGTTGTCGGCGCAATTCTGGGCCACATGATTATGGGCATGAACCTCAGCATCATGAGCTACATGGGTATGCTGGCACTGTCCGGGGTAGTAATAAACGACAGCCTGGTTCTGGTCGATTACATCAACAAACGACGAGGCACCGGCACCCCCGTCTTCGACTCTGTGAAAGCGGCTGGTGTGGCGCGTTTCAGGGCTATTCTGCTGACGTCACTAACGACATTTTTTGGCCTGATGCCATTGATATTTGAAGAGAGCACCCAGGCCCAGTTCCTGATTCCGATGGCAGTGTCGCTGGGTTTTGGCATTTTGTTCACCACGCTGGTGACACTGGTACTGATTCCGATTAACTACCTGGTGCTGGAAGATCTGAAAAAACTATTCCGCACAAACACCGCCCGCGACGAAATCATACCTGCCCCTGCTCAGCAGGGCATCGCCAATCGAAGCCCGGCAGATTACTAAGGATTGTGATACCCGCTCGACGGCAATGGCGCCGTCGCCGTTTAAAGCGGGATGCGCTGCCGGTTTGCGGCAGCCCGGTGATCAGGAAGCGATAGCACCCGGCATGGACTTCGCAATGCGCTCCCAGATATAGTTTAGAGTCGCGGCTGAAGACGGCGCTGGCGGGTGACCACTGCTCCCGGAATTTCTGATTCGATTAGTCACACTGTTTGCCATCGCACCCAGCAGAGAGTTGCCCACATAACGGCGACCATTGCGCTCGGCGGCCAGCAATAAACCGCCATGATCACTGCTGTAGATCTGATCCAGCACCTTGCGGCCCTGACTGGTGTCATAAACCTGCACCTTAACCGCCTTCAGGCGACCTGTCTGGTAGCGAACGTCTTCATAGTCCTCGACCTCTGGATAGGCGGCACCCAGCACCGGCTCTACGTCTACCGACATCTGTATTTCTTCGTCCACCGGCAGAATGCTGACAAGCATCAGAAACCTTCGCCTCAGTTGCGCATTCTTAAGCTGTGTCAACGCGCGAGGGCTCAGGTCACCCTCGAGCTTGTAGCTGTTAATCAGTGATTCAAAGGGCTTGCCGATCCGGGTTGACACGTAGTTATAACTGTCGATATTGCCTTTAAGCTGCGGATTATTCTCAAGAATGAAGGTGGCAAGCTGATCAGAGTAAAGATGCCGCTGATAGGACTTCAGTGACTTGCTGCTCTCATGATTGACGACAAAGCCCACTGCCAATCCGCCGACACTGATGGTGCCCGGGTTGAATGCACCACTGGCAGATCCTGGGCGAACGCCGCTCGCGCAGCTGATGCCGACCGTACTGATAGCCACGCATAGCACCCCCAGGGGCACCCTGGAGCGCAGTTTGTTCCAAATTTGTAACATAGTGCCGAAAGCCTAGTCGATTTTAGCCGGTAAAACCACATCACTTTAGTTACAACTAAGGTTCACTCGGCGCGGAAACACTAGGGCTATCAACATCTGCGCCGGAAAACGGCCGGACGGAGATTATAGTCGCGATATTGCCGCAGCAACTAGTACCGGGAAGGATGGCGGGAGTTAATGCGGACATGGCCAGACGGCCATGTCCCGAATGTAAAGGCGGGTGCTACAGCGTGTTGTGCTTGAGAAAAGCGTAAATCGGGCAGATACCGAACCACACAGTGGCAAGCAGCAACAGACCCAGAAACAACCAGATCTTCGAACCGAACAGGCCAACAATAACCAGTGCACCACCGGCACCAACGCGGTAATTTTTATCGGCTGCGCCAATGTTTTTAACCATTTCAGGCATTTCGAACTGCTTCTTTCCCGACTCAACCTTCTTTACGTTTGATGATTCTTCCATCTCTATCCCCTGACTTTGCGCGCTCCATTAGCGCTGTACTTCTTAAGTTTAAACGGTAATTGACAACCAAACCATTTTGTTAACGTTTTTTTTCGGTTGCACGGAAAAAAACCGCAAAACTAGCCGCGGCGTCGCGCAGCGATGCGCATGCGCAGAGCATTTAACTTGATAAAACCTTCAGCGTCGCGCTGATGATAAGCACCGCCATCATCTTCGAACGTCGCTATTTTCTCGTCAAAGAGGCTATCGTCTGATTTTCGCCCGCAAACACTTATACCTCCCTTGTACAGCTTCAGCCGCACCGTGCCGCTGACGTAGGCTTGTGAGTGATCAATCGCCGCCTGCAACATCAACCGCTCAGGGCTCCACCAGTATCCATTGTAAATAACACTGGCATATCGCGGCATCAGCTCATCTTTTAGATGCGCCACCTCCCGATCAAGGGTGATGGACTCAATGGCTCTATGCGCCTTCAACATGATGGTACCGCCCGGAGTTTCATAGCAGCCGCGTGATTTCATGCCGACGTAGCGATTTTCGACGATATCGTCGCGCCCGATGCCGTGCTCGCCGCCGATGCGGTTGAGTTCGGTTAACACTGTGGCTGGCGACATCGGCTGGCCATCAAGGGCGGTTATGTCCCCGCCAACAAAGGTTAGTTCGATTTCCTGCGCGGTATCAGGCGCGTCTTCAGGTGCGACGGTCCAGCGCCACATGTCGGTCTCAGCCTCCACCCAGGGGTCTTCGAGCTGGTCGCCCTCGTAGGATATATGCAGTAAATTTGCATCCATGGAATACGGCGACTTGCCTCCACGTTTCATTTCGATAGGAATCTGTCGATCAGCGGCATAGGCAAGCAACTTCTCTCTCGAGTTGAGATCCCACTCCCGCCAGGGGGCAATCACTTTCACATCAGGTGACAACGCATAGGCACCTAGTTCAAATCTGACCTGATCATTGCCTTTGCCGGTAGCTCCATGGGAGATAGCGTCAGCGCCGGTTTCCGCAGCGATCTCGACCAGACGCTTGGCAATCAACGGGCGTGCGATCGATGTCCCCAGTAAATACTCTCCTTCGTAGATGGTATTGCAGCGCATCATCGGGTAGACAAAGTCGCGAACAAATTCTTCGCGCAGATCTTCGATATAGATTTCCGAAACACCGAGCAGTTTGGCTTTCTCGCGGGCAGGCTCCACCTCCTCGCCCTGCCCCAGATCGGCGGTAAAGGTAACCACCTCACAGTCATACTCGTCTTGCAACCAGCGCAAAATAACCGAGGTGTCCAGACCCCCTGAGTAGGCGAGCACCACTTTTTCTATCGACGACATTTTATTTCCCGACTCCTCTCCCGCCACGACATCCGGCCACAACAGCAGAGGATTTGTAATTTTACACACCTGCCCGAAGGAACAGGCAAGACAGAGGGTGAGTTTACACCGCCAACAGCGGGTTCGGTACACCACGATGACGCAGAATTTGCGTTGACATCACGAATGGTACGGATATCGCACTGACAGCAGAAACCAAAAGGAATTTGGCACTCGCATTATAACCACTGCTTATAGTAAATATAGCCATCCTTCACTTGGTCTTGGCTTATACTCATATGATGCTTGCAGCTTGCTTGCTCTTCGGCACAGAACAAAGCAGTAGTCTCCCCGCTATTCAGCAGGCTGGCCAGCGCCGCCACACCACCTACGTGGCCACACGTTGCCAACAGCAGCAAAATCCACCGTGATACCGGAATTTTTTATGACAAATAGAACATTCACGCTTACCGATCAGGACGGGAAGTCGAGCGAGTTTGATGTACTTGAAGGCACTCATGGCCCAGGTTGCATCGCCATTTCAGACCTTTACGCCAAAACAGGCTGTTTCACCTATGACCCCGGGTTCGGCGCCACTGGCAGCTGCAAAAGTGCCATCTCATTTATCAACGGTGAAGAAGGAATCTTACTGCACCGGGGCTACCCGATTGACCAACTGGCTGAAAAAAGCTCCTACCTGGAGATCTGCTACCTGTTGCTAAACGGCGAACTACCCACCAAGCCGGAATTCGCAGAGTTTGATAACACTATCAAACAGCACACGATGGTGCATGAAAATATACGTGATTTTATCAACGGCTTTCGCTACGACGCACACCCGATGGCGATGTTAGTCGGGACTGTCGGTGCCTTGTCATCTTTCTATCACGACTCGATCGATATCAGCAACCCGGAACACCGTGAGATTTCGGCACATCGACTTATCGCAAAGCTACCGACTATTGCCTCTTACTGTTATAAACATCATCGCGGCCTGCCGTTTATGTACCCGGACAACAGTCTCGGTTATGTAGAAAACTTCATGCAAATGATGTTCGCCGTACCAGCGCAGGACTACGTCCAGAGTCCCACCGCAGCCAGAGCACTGGAAGTAATGATGATTCTGCATGCTGACCATGAGCAAAATGCCAGCACATCAACAGTACGACTGGCGGGTAGCTCCGGAGCGAACCCGTTCGCGTCTATTGCAGCGGGAATAGCCAGCCTCTGGGGCCCGGCGCACGGCGGTGCCAACGAAGCTGTGATCAACATGCTCGACAGCATCTATAACTCCGGCGAAACTATCGAAACCACGATTGCGCGGGCCAAAGATAAAAACGATCCGTTCCGCTTGATGGGCTTCGGTCATCGCGTCTATAAAAACTTCGACCCTCGAGCCAAAATCATCGCCGGCCTCTGCCATGACCTTCTCGATGAGCTCGGCGGTGATCAGCCCATGTTTGATCTGGCCTTAGAGCTCGAGCAGGCAACACTGGCCGATGATTATTTTCGCGAGCGCCGTTTATACCCTAACGTCGATTTTTACTCAGGTATTATTTTGCGTGCGCTTAACATTCCGATGAACATGTTTACCGTCATGTTTGCCATGGCAAGAACCGTCGGCTGGATATCGCACTGGCTGGAGATGCACCACGATCCAGAGTTTAGAATCGGGCGCCCGCGTCAAATCTATACCGGGCACGCCAAACGCGACTACCCGAGCTAAAGCACGAAAGAAAAGCCAGACCAAGTCTGGCTTTTTTTATGCACAGTCACTGCCAGCGCGTGCCAACCGGCAAGTCAGTGACCGGCACGGTCCAAATAACCAGCCAGTTGCCCGGTAACCACGCAGCCGTCCCCGATTCAGCCGGGTCTTCCAGGGCCACTATATAACTCCGGGTAATTACATGCACGCCACCGATACTGTCTTGCTCAATAACAGCCGCCTGCAAATCGCCGTGAGCCGGGTCGGGGCGGAACTGCAATCACTGAAATCAAGGGTCAGTGACGACGAGTATCTCTGGCAAGGTGATCCGGCCGTCTGGGGTGGCCGCGCTCCGATTCTTTTTCCGATTGTAGGCTCATTGAAGAACAACCTCACCCAAATCGGACAACAGAATTATGAGCTCCCCCGCCATGGTCTGGTGCGACGCAAATCATTCAGCCTGCTCGAACAGAAAAGCGATCAATGCAGTTTCAGCATTCAGTCGGATGAATCAACACTGGCAAGCTACCCGTGGCAGTTCGAACTGCGTGTAAGCTACGCGTTGCAGGATCAGCGCCTGAAGATCCACTACGAAGTGTTCAATCGCGATTCAAGCACGATGATCTTCACCCTCGGCTCACATCCGGGATTCACTTTGCCTGAGCCTGTTTCCGAGTACTCGATCCGATTTAGTCAACCGGAAACCTTGCAAAGATTTCCACTCGACACCGATGGCCTGCTGGCAGTTAAGGGGACTGACTACCTCGACAATAGCGACACACTGCCTTTAAGCGCAGATCTGTTCAACGATGATGCGCTGGTGTTCAAGGATATTAAATCCCAAACCATCGACCTGCTGCACAAGGATCGTGTGCGGGTGTCTGTCGATACCGGCGCCACGCCGCATCTGGGCTTGTGGGCCAAGCCCGGTGCACCGTTTGTTTGCATAGAGCCCTGGTTTGGTTACAGCGATAGCCTTGATACCAACAGTAACTTCTGCGACAAACCTGCGATGCTGCACCTGCCGGCAGGTGAATGCTTTTCACATCACTGGTCTGTATTAATTCCAGACGCAGGTTAATCACCGGCCTATCAGTGGTCGTTGGTTCAAGACTTACGCTATCGGCAGCAACCGCCGTCTGACTGTGCAGATAAGCACTACGGAGGAGAGACGTTAATCGTTAGCGGTACTTGATCGTTTGGTGGGGGTTCACCGCCGCCGGAGTCACCTCCACCACTCGCCAGACTGGCAAGCAACCCGACCGCCAGCACACCAACCACCACGTACAACAAGGTACCGGGGCCACTACTGACCGCTTCCTGTGGCACCGGCGCCCGGGTAAGCTGCGTCTGATTGATTTTGGGTATGTTGAGCCCTCTCACTAAAGGGTAAAAAGGAAACCCTTTAAGCACCCGGTTTCCACCGATGTCGAGTACTTCAATGTAGTATTCGATGCGCCGCTGGCTGACATCTGTGTTGACTGTCGCCGTGTAATTGTCGGTATCTGCGATCTGACTCATAGTGACATTGGCGTATTCACCGCTGGCAGCGGGGCGGTAAAACAGCTGGACCGACTCAATGCCGCGATCATCAACAACCAACGCGCTAAACCGCTGAGGCTCGCCGGCGACGCCACGCTCCAGCGCTTCATGGTCAATCACCGGTGGATCCAGGTCGATACCGGAAGGCAGGCTTTGCCCCACCACAACTCCCGACCAACTCTGATTCAGTAGCAGGGTAACGGCCAGCAGCAGAAAACCTTTTTTTCGCACGGTCGGCCAATTCCAAAACACAAAAAACTCTGACCAGTCCATTTGTTGTATCCGCCCACGCCGGTGATTTAACTTTTTGATGATAGGGACTCCGCAGCGTAACTGAAAAGTATGGCCTCGACAACGAACAGGGTGCCTTTATGTCATGACGCTATCACAGAATCCGGGACAGCTCAAGTGCCCGGATTGCAACGCCTGTCGGCCACTACCCGGGGACCGGACCGGGGTTGCGTGTTGCCAATTCGCGCTATAGCGCTACCGTTGCGACCATGACTATCATTTACCATTCAATTTTTGACCAGCCTTGCTGTGTTCGCTGAAGACTGAGGGCAGTGTCTCGATAGGACGGTGATGGGTACACAATATCCCCGTTCGGTAAGTCCAGTTCTTCAATGCGCAACTTCGCCTGAACGCGTTTCGGGTCGAGCATCGGTGCGACGTCCATAACGACCACTTTCAGGCGCGTATAACGGGCAAACAGCAATCGAAAAAATTCCAGACGCGACGGAGACCCTTCCGTCAGTTCCCGGATGGCACGCAGGTTTTTTGTCTCTACCGCGCGTTTCAGGGAGTCAAATCGACCAGACGCATAGCTGATTTCATAGGTCGACAGCGGGGTGCTTTGAAACGTCTCGGCACCGGCCAGCCGCGCTTCAATATCAGCCAGGACTTCATCACTGATTTGCAACGATGCCGCGTTGTTCAGCCAGGAGCGTGCGGTGGCGAGATCACCATCCTGCAAGCCCTGCTCGGCCTTGCGCAGATACTCGTTGTACTGTGTACGCCGCAGTCGCTGCCGCTCACTGGCTGCCTCAATGAGGCGTTGATTGAGCTGCCGCTGCTGCTCTTTTTCCGCATTCTCTGCCTCGCGCTTGTCGATTTCTGCGATTGTGTCCTGTATTGATTGCTCTAGTACCGCGATATGTGATTTATCGTGCAACTGCGAGGCTTGTCGATCAAGTTCGCTGCGAGCCTCAGCAACACGATTCTGATTGACCAATCGCTCTACCGACTTGACGACTAAATCATCCGCATTTTTCTGCTTTATCAACAACAGCCGTGATTGAATACTGGCCGCACCCTCGGCATCGAGTGACTGCAACTGACGCAATCCCCACTCGGCTTCAGGCAAGCGCATCGCCTGCAGACTCCCTTCCACGTTACTGCGCACCCTATCCGACAACTCCGCCAGGCCCTCCAGCGCCACGGTATTGGCCGGCTGTATCTTCAGGACCTGCTGATACAGTGGCACAGCAGTTTCAAAAAAAACGGTGCTCTTTGAGGCTTCGTCGGCGCGCAACAACAGCTGCTGTATTTCCTGTTTCTCGTGATACCAGGTATAAGCCCTTATCCCGGCCACCGCGATACCAGCCCCGACCAGCAACAGTGACAACAACCCGACCGCGGATCGCTTGCGCGGCTCAGTTTGCCGACGCGCCAGCGGCTTGCGTCTTCCCGCTCTGCTAACTAGCAGGTTCGACGGTCGCTGCTCACCCTGCCCCCATGCGGCCAGCTGCCCTTCAGCCGCGTAGTCGGCGAACGCTCCGCCGACAGGTTCATCAACCAGTGCTGCTCGCCATTCAGACAAATTCTGTGGCCTGTCTTCTATCCGGAACCCCAGCGCCCAGTCGATGGCCGCCAGAAATCGCTTGCTGTAGTGCCCGGCTCCCACCTCTGACGCTGATACCAATGGATCAGGGGACTTTTTCACCAGTGCTGCCAGCCGGCTAATCGGGCTCATTGGTGTTTGCCCGGATATGGCGTAGTACAGCGTTGCTCCCAGCGCATAGATGTCGGTCCATGGCCCAACCGCCAGACCAGCGCCTTCCTGGTATTGCTCAAGCGGCGTGTAGCCGACCGAGACAAACGACGTGTGGTTACCGGCTACCGCGACTCCGGCGGGCCTGGCCGATCCGAAATCGAGCAAAACCGGTGATCCGTCATGGCGAATGATCAGGTTAACCGGCTTAATATCCCGATGGATGTAACCGTGCTGGTGAACCTGGTCGAGTCCCGCCACCACTTTAAGAATCAGGGTGGTGAGCTCTGCCTCGGTAATGCCGCCATCTCGTTTAACAAATTGTTTAAATTGCTCACCTTCCTCATATTCCATCACCAGATAGGCGGTGTTGTTTGCTTCGAAGACGGCCATCACCCGGACAATATTCGGATGGCGGAATTTCACCAGTGTTCTGGCTTCGCGCAGAAAGCGCTGCAGACCTTGCTGGTAGTCGTGCTCGGTTTTCGGATCAGACGGGCGCAATGAGTTATCCGCCGCCCGCTCTACAGTCGTACCCGGCTGATACTCTTTAATCGCGACACTGTGGTCGAGATTGGTATCTGTTGCCAGGTAGGTCACACCAAAGCCACCCCGGCCAAGCACACGCTGCACTCTGTACCACTGAATAAAGTCGCCGTCGCCTAGCGTTCGCTGTGTATCCAAAGAGGTCATAAAGGGAGTCGTGGTCAAAAGTTGGCGCGGCTCTGACACTATAGGCAAATTCACCTCAGACGGGCAGCGCTTTACTGACTATTAACGTTTGATCATGCTTTCAGTGAAAGGTACCAATCCACACCCGCGGCGACTGAGTTCTTAAAATGCCGCATAGCATGGCCACTTGATCGGTCAAAAAGCCAAAAAAACACGCCGTTCAGACTATCCGAATCGAGCCTTTCGAAAGGTAAAACATTGATCGGTCAATCGCTATGGACTAAAAACAATGAGACAATTACCACTTTGCACAGCAATTCAAGAGAGAGGGGGCGATGGAGCTACTCAACAATTTATTCACCTTAGACAATCTGATCACTCTATTTTTACTGACCATGTTGCAGGCAGTGCTCGGCTTCGACAACCTACTGTACATCTCACTAGAATCAAAACGTGCACCGGCCGACAAGCAGGCCAAAGTACGCAAGTGGGGAATCGGTATAGCCATCGGGCTCAGAATTGTACTGTTGTTCCTGCTGACCAGCCTGATTTCGGTATTCCAGGAGCCCGTATTCGGCGTTCAGTGGGTCGATGTCCTCGAGTTCAATTTTAATATTCACGCGATCATCGTGCTGCTCGGCGGAATCTTCATTATCTACACAGCCACCAAAGAGATCCTCCACATGATGGCCATTGAAGAGCTTGACCACGGCGAGAAAAAATCCAGCTCGGCAGTCACCGTAGTTATCTGGATTGTATTGATGAATCTGGTTTTCTCTTTTGATTCGATCCTGTCGGCAATAGCACTCACCAACAACTTCATCATCATGGCCACGGCAATCGTTATCAGCGGCTTGCTGATGATTTTTCTGGCTGATCACGTATCCGATTTTCTACAAAAGAACCGCATGTATGAAGTCCTTGGGCTGTTCATTCTTTTTGTGGTCGGCATCATGTTGATCTCGGAGGGTGGGCATTTGTCACACATGAAGATACTCGGCACAGAGGTCACGCCAATGACCAAGGCCACATTCTACTTTGTGATCGTCGTACTGGCATTTTCCGATGTGGTGCAGAGCCGCTATCAGCGTAAAATCATGCGTGAGAAAAAAGCCATGCAGGACCGGCAGATCGCCTGATCTTTGCCATCCAAACGGACTGCGGCAGAATACACTGCCGCAGCACACATCGTGCGGACCAACGACTAGCGTAAGTCTGCGTCAGCAGCCTCCGTCACTGCTTACCTGATGGCCGGCCAACAACAATTCTCCCCGGCCAACCTGTGACACTTCCTTCATCGACCTCTGACCTTGTGAAATCATCCACCAATACCTTTGTCGGCACTATCGCCTTCGGCTTTGTGCTGACGTTGTCTTCCGGTTTTGGTCAAACCTTTTTCATTTCGCTGTTTAACCAGGATTTGCGGCAGAATTTCAATCTCAGCCATGGCGATATCGGCGGCTTATATTTCATTGGCACACTAGCCAGTGCGATTACCATCGTGTGGGCCGGCAAGTTGCTGGATACGATTGAGCTGAAGCGCTATACACTTTACGTCACGACCGGGTTGTTTTTCGCCTGCATCAGCATGGCCTATGTACAAAGTGCAGCAACACTGGCACTGGCATTTTTTCTGTTGCGCTTGTTTGGTCAAGGCTTATCCGGGCACACCGGTATCACCACCGCCTCGCGAATCAGCAGCGCTTATCGAGGCCGTGCTGTCAGCTTGTCCGGACTGGGATTTTCCACCGCCGAAGCGGTGATGCCGGTGGCGGTTGTATTACTAATATCTCTGTACGGCTGGCGACACGTCTGGTTATTATGCGCCGTGTTCGAAATCGTTGTTATCGGACTTCTCTGTCAATGGATATTGCGACATTATCAGCTGAGTAACAACGTAGAAAATACGTCATCACCACACGAAAAACACCTTTCCTGGACACGCAGCCAGGTGATCAGAGACAGCCGATTCTGGCGAATTGCACCTGCTTTGTTTGCCCCCCCTATAATTTCCACCGGGCTGTTTTTTCATCAGCAGAGCCTGGCCGCTCATAAAGAGGTGGCGTTTACGCTATGGGCCTCTGGCATTGCCGCCTATTCTCTGACCGCCGTTATCACGTCAATTGTGGCAGGCTTCGCTGTTGATCGCTGGTCTGGCTCTGCGGTGGTAAAGATCTATCTATTGCCGTTTATAGCAGCTGTCCTGATTGCCAGTAGCATCAACCACCCGCTACTGCCTCTGCTTTACTATGCCTTAATCGGCGCGACCGTCGGTATCGCCACTCCATCGATCAGTGCGCTATGGCTGGAATTGTACGGGCCAGCCAACATTGCAGCGATTCGATCACTAACCCACGCCCTGATGGTTTTCGGCACAGCAATCGGGCCGGTGATGTTTGGCATGCTACTCGACTATGGCTATATCTGGAACACGATTCTTATCGGATCTGCAGCTTGGATGGCGTTGACCAGCGTACTGTTGTTCAGCACGCCACTTCACTGGCGCGTTGCCGCCACACCCTGACGACACTATTCTGATCGCACATCGATGCGGGCGACAGCGCGGCACGCTTTAATCAACCAATTAATAATAATTGATAACTTGTCTAAAGCTGACCCTACAATCTGTCGCACAACTGATACATTGCAGGTCACGGCAACGATACTGTGCCGCTGCCGGCTGCTGCCTTTATCAATCAACAGGAGTTCCCCATGGAAACATTCAACACCCGAAGTCTGCTGCGACAACTACTACTGTCGTTTATGCTGGTGATGTTATCAGTGACAGTGAACGCGGCAGAGGTCGTGGATATAAACCGCGCCGATGCTGCCACCATGATCGCAAACTGGAAAGGCATCGGTGAAGTCAAAGCCAAAGCAATCGTCGCTTACCGCAAGAAAAACGGACCTTTCGGGAGTATTTCAGACCTGGCCAACGTAACTGGAATCGGTGAAAAGCTAATTAAAAACAATAAAAAACTGATGTCCGTGTCAGGCGGGGCAGCCAAAACCACTGCCAAAGCGAAAACCACCAAGTCAACCAAAAAGACGACGACTAAGTCCACTAAGAAATCGACTGATTCCACCAAGAAAAAACCCACGAAGAAAAAAACCGACAAGAAAAAACCGCTGAAAAAGAAAACTACGGAGACTAAAACCAGCTCGTAGCTGCCAGTCCGGGTTTCGGGGTAGCAGCAGGCCGACGAATGTTATCCCGCTGCAGCCCTGACCCGTCGTCTGTTCTATAGCCCTATGACCAGCACCCTGCAACCGTCACGCATGGCACAACATGCGTGACGGCGCAAGGTGCAATGCAGAAATGGCTTCCTGTGTCGATGGGACCCCTAACCGGCACGATGAAATACGCTATACAGCAGCCCCACTGCTTCAAATAGATTAACCAGATGCACCGTCTCAATCATCCGTGCAGACCATGTCAATCAGGCTTCTCCTTCCTCAAGCTCACAGCAGATAGCGGCGTGCACCAGCTTCAGCGTATTAACGTCGTACACCCCTCCGAAATGCTTGTACAGGATTGCCGCGGAGAATCTGCCTTCATCCATTTGTGTCAGAATTTCACTTTCAATCGTGCCACGACCATTGTCATCAAGGCCTTCCAGAACATCTTCCAGCTCAACCTCACCGTTGCGCACCAGCGTTACCAACTCTTTAACCACCGCATCTTCAGGGGCGTCGCAACTGCGGAACAGTTCGGTATCCCGCAGCCCGTCGGCAATTGCTTCCAGCAGCTTTTCCGGTAAATCAGACGGTATAGCGGTGGCCGTTGATACCCTGTCAGACCCATTGATCACGGCTAAAAAATGCGCGCCATATTTCTCGAGCTTGGCGGCACCAACACCGGAGATTGCCGACATCGCTTCAAGCGTAGCCGGACGATTTTCCGCCATTTGCATCAGGGTGGCATCGTGAAAAATCACATAAGCGGGCAGCCCCTGCTCTTTAGCAAGCGCCTGCCGCGACAACCTCAGCTTCTCCCACAGCGCTTTGTGCTCCGAGGAAACCATAGTTCCGGACTGTCGGGTTTTCTTACGAGATGCGGGCTTGGCCTCGACCCTGAAATTTACCTGCTCAGCGCCTTTTAACACCGGCCTGGAGGTTTCGGTTAAACGCAGACCGCCTTTGCTTTCCATATCCGTCGTCAGGAAAGATCGTGCAATCGACTGTCGAAAAACACTGCGCCAGGTGTTCGCATCGTGCTCTGTACCGATGCCATAGACGGATAGTTGATCGTGACCAAAACGGCTGATCCGATCATCCTTTTTACCCAGCAGTACATCAATCAGATAGTTTGTCCCGAAGCGCTGTCCGGTGCGGAAAACAGTTGAAAGCGCTTTCTGCACAGCGTTGGTTGCATCCCAGGTTTCAGCCGGGTTCAGACAGCTATCACAGTTACCACAGGCATCATCGCTGGACTCCCCGAAATACCGAAGCAAAGTCTTGCGTCGGCACTCAGTGGCCTCACACAAGCCAAGCATCGCTGTCAGCTTGTGTCGCTCTACCTGTATCACATCCGCAGAGGCGTCGGAGTCATTGAGCATTTGCTGAAAGGTAATGGCATCCTGTAGACCGTAGACCATCCAGGCGACTGACGGCAGTCCATCACGTCCGGCACGACCGGTCTCCTGATAATAGGACTCGATGCTTTTGGGCATATCCAGATGAGCGACAAAGCGGACATCCGGTTTATCAATGCCCATCCCGAAGGCGATCGTCGCCACCATGATGACGTTCTCTTCGAGGATGAAACGGCTCATGTTGCCGGCTCGGACCTTGGCCGGCATACCGGCATGATAAGCCAGCGCTTTTAGATCCTGCGTGCATAAGTAGGCGGCGGTTTCTTCTGTTTTCTTACGCGACATACAATAGACAATGCCAGTCGCAGCCGGATACTCGCTTTTAATAAATTGCAGTAACTGACTGCGCGGACTGGCCTTGGATTCGATGCGGTACTGGATATTAGGCCGGTCAAAACTGCTGATATAGACTTTTGCTTCTGCAAGACGCAAATGGGTTTTTATATCCTTGCGGGTGTTTTCATCGGCGGTTGCCGTCAATGCTATTTTCGGCACATCCGGGAATTGCTCTGTCAACTCAGCGAGCTGAGTGTATTCGGGCCGGAAATCATGGCCCCATTGCGAGACACAGTGCGCTTCATCTACCGCGAACAATGCCACCTTGATCCTCTGCAGCAACGCCAGACTGGACGCATTCAATATGCGCTCGGGGGCGAGGTAGAGCAGATCGAGCTCACCATCGATTGCACGCTGCTCAATTTCCTGCTGCTCGTTGTAGTGCAGCGTGGAGTTTAAAAATGCTGCGCGAACCCCGTTTTGATTGAGCTGTTGCACCTGATCCTGCATCAGCGCAATTAACGGCGACACCACGATACCGACGCCTTCCCGCAACAAGGCGGGTATTTGAAAGCACAGGCTCTTACCGCCTCCGGTCGGCATCAGTACCAGGGCGTCTTCCCCGCGAATGACTTGCTCGATAATAGCCTGCTGATCACCCCGGAATGTGGGGTAGCCGAAATAGCGCTGCAGGCAGCCCAGCGCGGCATTACTCGATGTTGCCAAGGTATCTCCATTCAAGTTGCTGATGTAGCGGCCGATCCCATTGCCAGAACAAAAACCGGTGGTCACGTGCGTTCACAATTGTATCTCGCTTCGCACGGCGCTCCCGAATAAAAAAACGAACAACAACAGCACAGTTCCGGAAAAACACACTTGCTTGCATTTTTCCGCGCTGATTACCCGGGAGTGGCGTCAATTATTACAGCAATTCGATCAACCATTGCCGCACTGCTGATGGCGGCTGTCGCCGGTTGTGGCGGCAGTGGTGGCGACACAGCGTTTACAGCGCCAGGCATCGACAGTGGCAGCGTCAGCGGGTCAACCTCCGCCTCCGGTGCGCAACTGCAAATCGGCGAAGCGCTGGCGGGATCTGCCAATGCACCGCTGGACGACCATTTCGACGCGGTTCGCTTCCTGCACAGAGCGAGCTTTGGCCCTACCTCCGAGGAGATCGAGCACTTACAGGCCGTCGGGTACACCAACTGGATCGCCGAACAGATGCAGTTACCCGCTACCTATTTACTGCCTGAGACTCGCGACCGGTCGGAACCACGCTGGCGCGAACAAGTCAATAGTTGGCTGACTGTCAGCACCGTGGCCGAAGACCAGTTGCGTCAGCGGGTGGCATTCGCACTTTCACAGTTTTTTGTGGTTTCCGGCCAAGGTGATCTAGCCGAGAATCCAGCGGCACTGTCTAACTACTATGACATTCTGCTGGCCAACAGCTTTGGCAATTTCCGCCAGCTGCTGGAGCAGGTCACGCTGAGTCCGGTGATGGGCAGCTACCTCAGTATGAAAGGCAACCAGAAACCGGACCCCGAAAAAAACATCCGCCCCGATGAGAACTACGCCAGGGAGCTACTGCAGCTGTTTTCCATCGGTCTGGTGCAGCTCAACATCGACGGCACAGTCAAGACTGACGCCAGCGGCATCCCATTGCCAACCTACGATCAAGCGATAGTCGAAGCATTTGCCCATGTATTTACCGGCTGGCATTTTAAAGATGTCGATAATTGGAACTACCCCGATGTTGAAGACTGGTTCAGTCCAATGCAAGCCTACCCGGAACGCCACGACACAGGCGAAAAGACCCTGCTCAATGGGCGCGTGTTGCCTGCCGGACAGTCTCCTGAGCAGGATATGCAGGATGCGTTAAACAATATATTCAACCATCCGAACGTCGGTCCGTTTTTTTCCTCGCACCTGATACGTCAGCTGGTCACCAGCAATCCATCCCCCGCCTATGTGGCGCGTGTCGCCAACGTTTTCAACGCAGACAGCAGTGGCATCCGTGGCAACCTGAGTGCCGTGGTCACCGCAATACTCACCGATCAGGAAGCCTTGTCAGGCCATGCCACTGATCCGGACAACTTCGGCAAGTTGCGCGAGCCACTGATACGGCTGATCGCGTTATGGCGCGCCTTCGGCGGCAACCCTGATCATCCGGATTTCAACTACGGCTGGATAGACGGGCGTTTGGCGCAAGCGCCGCTGCAAGCGCCATCGGTGTTTAATTTCTTCTCACCCGATTTTGCCCAGACCGGCACAATTCGAGACCGGGGAATGGTCTCCCCGGAGTTTCAAATTCACAATGAAAGTACGGTGATATCGATCACCAGTGCATTGCTGGCACATTCCATCTGGAACAATACCGTTTCAGGAACCGACCCAAAGCATGCTCCGGTCGATATTTCTACATTGATGAACCTCGACGACAACACCGACCAGCAGCTCAGCTATCTGGCCAGGCTCACGCTCACTAAACCGATCAGCGCAGGACTTAAACGACAAGCGCTATACCTGCTCGACGAGCGACGCAATTCCAGCTCGCAGATTCGCGCCGAGGAACTGCTGTTTTTATTCATCAGCTCTCCTGAAGCTGCCATCCAACATTAGCAAGCGGGCACCTGAGATGAACCCATTCAATCGCCGTAAGTTTATCAAGCTCGGCTGCAAAACGATTGTCGGTGCCGGTCTGATGTCGAGCGCCACCGCGCGACTGGCAACGGCACAAAGCACCGCTGCCGACAACTACCGGGCACTGGTCTGTATCAATTTGAACGGGGGCAATGACGGCTTCAACCTACTGGTCCCTGACAGCGGCGCTGAGTACAACGAGTACGCCAGCGGACGCGGACATCTGGCCGTGCCGAAATCTGATTTACTCTCTCTAAACACGGCCAGCGCCAATACCACCAGTGCCGGTTTGAACCCGCACATGGCAGAACTGCTGCCACTGTACGAACGGGGTCAGGTCGCTTTCATGGCTAATGTCGGCACTCTGGTAGAGCCCACCACACCGGAAGATGTGCGAAATAAAAGCGTGCGCCTACCCGAACAACTGTTCTCGCATAACGATCAATCGAGTCAATGGCATAAGCTCGATCACAATCGGCAATGGAACAGTGGCTGGGGTGGCAGAGTAAACGATCTGCTGGCGCCACAGCAGTCTAACCCAAGCCTGGCCTCGGTCAGTCTGGATGGCAACAATCACTGGATGAGTGGTAGCGACGCCTCGACGTTCACCATCAGCAGCACCGGCGTCAAAAGCTACAGCGGCATGGAAGACATGACCAATGACTGGCAAATGCCGCGTCGGCAAGCGTTTATACAACTATTGCATGAAAATTACAGCAACACATTTGAGCGGTCCTATGCAGAGCTGCAATCCAGAGCACTGGTTTTATCAACCAACGTGGGTGCCGCACTAACCAGATTCGGCGACCTGCAGACACCGCTGCCACCGGAAAACGAGCTGGCCGAGCAATTGGCCATGGTGGCCAAACTGATCGCGGTTAAAGATGAGTTCCGCATGACGCGTCAGCTTTTCTACGTCAACCTGGGCGGCTTTGACACGCACGATAATCAACTGGCCAACCAACCGGCTCTGTTTACAAAATTATCGCAGGCACTGGCGTTTTTCAATCAGGCACTCGCCGAGATAAACCAGCTCGAGAATGTGACCAGTTTTACCAGCTCGGACTTCGGACGGTCTATCACCAGCAACGGCGATGGCACTGATCATGGCTGGGGCAATCACCACCTGGTGATGGGTGGATCGGTGCTCGGCGGCGATATCTATGGCCAGATTCCTCGTATCGCAGTGGGGGGTCCCGACGACGCTCGCAACGGCCGGATTGTGCCAACAACAAGCGTCTCGCAATACGCTGCGACGCAATTGTCATGGCTTGGGCTGGATGATGATCAAATCGATGCCATGCTGCCAACGCTTGGCAACTTCAATCAGCGAAATCTGGGCTTTCTCGCCTGAGGCGCCCGCCTTGGGTTCGTTCGTCCGATAGATTTACCGATATAACAACAAACCTGGATTAACCAATGTCTAACAAACTGATCAAAAGCATTTTTATTATCGCACTTGGCGTATGTTCCATCGCCGCAAACACACTCGCTTCTGATCGAGTTGCCATGAGCAAGCAAATCTACAGCGCTTCAGGTCTAGAAGCACAGCTCGACAATATCCCAGCCACTATCGATCAGGGGTTTCAGCTGGCCAGCCCACCGTCCGATGTATTAACGCCGGAACGCCATCAGCAAGTCCTGAATGCCATTGCCATCTCGTTTTCACCGCACCGCTACACCAATCATTTGCTTATTTCGCTGCAGAATTCCCTGACTGCCAGCGATCAGGAGGCGGTTCTGAACTGGCTCCAATCGCCACTCGGACTACGCATTACTCAGAGTGAAGTCGCCTCTTCACAACCAGACGCTATGATCAAAATGCTGGACTCGATGGACAACAGCCCGTTCATTGCCGATACCGAGCGTAAACGTCTCATCGCAACACTGGATCATGCCATCATGGCGACCGAAACAGCCAAAGACATCGCTACCAGTACGCAGGCGGCGATTGCCTTTTCCGCCTATGCACCAAATTCTGTACCGGGTGCACACCAGTACGCAGATTTTCGAAATGCTATTCACTCGATGGGCAGTGTCGGCGAGACGGAACTGCGCAATAGTACCCGGGCTATGCTTCAGTATACTTACCGGGACCTGACCGATGCCGAGCTCAGCGACTACATAAGCTTTGCAATGTCACCCGCTGGAACCCGCTATACCGCTGCCATTCAACGCGGATTCAGTCAGGCGTTTCATGAAAGCAGCCAGTCTCTGGGCTCCGACATTCAGAAAATAATTACCGCCGGCTTGTAGCGCATTGCAATCAAATGCCGTAGTGAAGCTGCGGTCGCTGAAAGCGACGCTAACGTCGCTCTCGGATAGCTAAGCTGTGAGATGTTACCGCGTACCGGACCTATCGTCCGGTACTACCGGGGGAGGTCCGCGTCGACCTGCTCGCTCTGCTGCATGTTCCACAAACGATGATAAAGCCCCTTATCATGCAGCAACTGCTGATGACTACCCGCCTCTACTGTAACACCGTCTTCAAGCACCACTATGCGATCCGCATCGACAATGGTAGACAGTCGATGAGCGATAACAAGGGTCGTTGCAGATTGCGATACTGAATTAAGTGAATGCAGTATGGCCTGCTCCGATTGACTATCAAGGCTTGAGGTCGCCTCGTCAAAAATTATGATCTTCGGCGCTTTGAGTATGACTCTGGAAATCGCCAGGCGCTGTTTTTCACCACCGGATAATTTCAAACCACGCTCACCCACCACCGTATCTAGCCCCTCTGGCAGTCGTGATAAAAGCGTCGTCAGGTCAGCCTTTTGAGCCGCCTCTAGAATTTCCGCATCAGAGGCACCGGGCTTGGCGTAGGCAATGTTATAGCGAATCGTATCGTTAAACAAAACAGTATCCTGGGGCACGATACCAATACTACGACGAAGGCTCTCCTGGGTGCAGGCCGCGATCGATTGACCGTCAATTTCAATGCAGCCGGCAGTGACATCATAAAACCGGTACAACAGGCGCACCAGCGTCGATTTACCCGACCCGGATGGCCCCACAACAGCAAGCTTTTGCCCCGGCTCTATAATAAACGAGACATTGTCGAGTATTGCCCGGTTTGCATTGTAGTGAAAATCAACCGATTTAAAGGAGACTCTGCCGACCGATACCTGCAAAGCCTGAGCATTGTCCTCGTCAAGAATTTCTGGAGTCTTTGCCAGCAACTTGATCACCAAGTCCATATCAGCAAGAGAATATTGCAGCTGCCTATACACTGACCCAAGGATACTCAGTGGTATAAAAAGCTGTAACATCAAAGCATTAATCAGCACCAGATCACCAATAGTGATTTGCCCGGCGGCCACGTCGGTAGCGGCTAGAATCATAATGACGGTAACTCCCAGAGTGACTATTGCACCCTGGCCGAAGTTCAATACCGACAGGCTTATCTGGGTCTTGCGTCCGGCTTGTTCCCACTGTTCAAGCTGCTCGTCATATCTGCCCAGCTCCATCGCTTCGTTGTCGAAGTATTTAACGGTTTCATAGTTCAGTAAGCTGTCGATTGCCCGGCCGTTCGCTGCACTATCAAATCGATTCATCTCGTGGCGGAAACTCATGCGCCATCCGCTGATCATCAGGGTGAAGACCACGTAGACGGCCACGGTCGCCAGAATCACCAACATCAGGCTTCCATCGTAGTTAAACAGCAAAATTCCACCGACCAGTAAAAACTCGGCAAATGTCGGCAAAATACTAAACACCAGCAGATTCAACACAGACGCAAGACTGCGTGTACCTCTTTCAAGGTCACGCGAGATGCCGCCCGTGTTGCGCTCCAGATGAAATCGCAGTGAGAGTTGATGCAGGTGGGAAAGCACATCGACAGACATCTGATGCATTGCCGCATAGCGCACACGCGAAAACAGGATGTCGCGCAATTCACTGAACAGTCCACTGCATAATCTAAGAGCACCGTAGGCAATAAGCATTGTCATTGGCACAACCACCAGTAGATTGGCATTAAGAGTTTCGCCGACGGCGGGCTGGCCATCCAGGGTGTCAATAATACTTTTAAGCACAATAGGAATGCAGACCGTGGCGAGCTTGCTCAATAGCAGGCAACCCAGCGCTAATCCGACTCGACGGCTGTACTTCCAGACATACGGCGACAGTTTGCGCAAATTGGCAAAGTCGTCACGATCCCCATGCGGCCCTTCCTGACGCCCGTATCTAGGCACTGGCAACGCTATTTAGTAGCTTCATAATTCTCTATTGGTAGAATTCAACGCAGAGCATATACCAGAGCGCCAGGTTATTGGATGCTTTTAACACGCCTGCGCTGCTTGCCGCGACGCTGACTTCGACATGCACGACTCTTTAAAAAACCATCACTGCCCTGTCATACTGAGTACCCCCGGACATCAGCCAGAGCATCAATCCATGTCGATAGCTTTCTACTCAAGCGACGATAACCCTGTCGCCGCGCTGCGCGCCTTGCAAAAGGCCCTGCCCGATCACGAAGTCCTTGACTGGCAGCAGGTGACCAAACCGGCCGATGTGGAATATGCAGTTCTATGGGGGGTACCGGACAACTTTTTCAACCGGCTCACCGCGATTAGAGCCATTTTTTCCTGGGGTGCCGGCGTCGATCATCTGCTCAACAACTCCAACCTTCCCGATGTGCCGGTGTATCGGCTGATAGACGCTGGTATGGCTGACAAGATCGCAGACTATGTGCTTTACGGTGTTATGGGCAGGCATCGCAATTTCAACGCCTATGCCCGCCAACAGACCAAAGCGCTGTGGCAACCATTAGCCGAATCCAGCAATGCGGACTACCGGGTTGGCATTATGGGGATGGGAGTGATTGGCTCGCGAATCGCCACACGCCTCACCACGTCGGGTTACTCAGTCGCAGGCTGGAAGCGTACCCCGACTGAGTCGCCCTCAATACAGATATATCACGGACACCGCCAGCTGGAAGCGTTTCTGGAACAACTTGATACTCTGGTTTGTGTACTGCCAATGACCGAACAAACCCGTCACCTGGTTGATCACCGGGTTTTTGATTCACTGCCAGTGGCGGCACAATTTATTAATGTGGGTCGGGGCGATCACGTTGTCGAATCGGATCTGCTCGCCGCTCTTGACAGCGGCCATCTGTCCCATGCGCTGCTCGATGTCTGCGCTGCCGAACCGCTGCCCGCAGAGCACCAACTGTGGCACCACCCCCGGGTGACAATCACACCCCATATCGCGGGTCCGACTCAAGAGCAACTATCTGCACAGCAAGTAGCCGAAGGGGTGCAACGACTGAGTATCGGTGGCGTACCCGAGGGTCTGGTCGACCGCAGCCGCGGATACTGATAACCCCCGGTGTTCGCTATCCAGAGCCAGTTGAGCACTGTATTTGCGGCGACAGCGCAAAGCAGGCCACTTCGCAGTGGAGGGATTGGAATGTTGCGTGGCGCATCTTTAAGACAGGCAAAAAAAAACGCGCCCTGTTACCAGGGCGCGTTTACTGCGATACAACTTACTACTGACTGCTAGTAGCGGTCATCACGGTAGTCTTGTGAACCGCGATAATCATCACGGTAGTCACCACGGTCACCGCGGTAGTCACCACGATCGCTGACGTAATCATTGCGATAGTCTGGCTCGCGAATTTCTACGCGCTCAGTAACTTCAGCTTCAGCAGGAGCCGCACCAGAAACGATCAGGCGATAAATTATCGCACCCAGCACAGCACCGACGATCGGCGCAATCCAGAAGACCGGAAGCTGTGTCACCAGTGTTTCATCACCGCCACCGAACATATTCGCAACCAGTGCAGGACCAGTACTTCGAGCGGGATTAACAGAAGTGTTAGAAACTGGAATGGAGATCAGGTGTATCAGAGTCAGACCAAGGCCAATGGCAATCGGAGCAAAGCCTTTTGGAGCACGCTCGTCAGTGGCACCCATGATAATGATCAAAAAGAAAGCAGTCATGACAACTTCCATCACGATCACAGCCTGCATGTTGAAGCCGCCAGGCGAAGAAGCGTCGTAGCCATTCGAGGCAAGCGTGGCAATTGCGGCTTCATTACCGGGTGCACCTTTCAACAACCATTGGAGAGCAAATGCCGCCGCTATCGCGCCGAGCACCTGGAAAATAATGTACGGAATCAGATGGGCAAAACCGAATCGTCCACCGACCCACAAACCAATCGATACGGCGGGGTTGAAATGACCGCCTGAAACGTGACCTACGGCATAGGCCATGGTCATAACGGTCAGACCAAACGCCAGTGATACGCCGACAAGGCCAATATTTATACCGATGTCGTTTGAAAAAGTGGCTGCAAATACAGCGCTGCCGCAGCCCCCTAACACCAGCCAGAATGTACCGAAGAATTCTGCCAGATACTTATTGTGAAAGTGCATAAGTGATGTCCTTTAATCGTTGTTTGTTATGAGTCAACCAAGTGTTCGTAAGATATGTCAAAGGAGCGACAATTTTCTGCTCTGAAGGTTATCCGAGTAGTCCAGAGCCAAGCGTCCTTTCTGCCGAGTTTTTCCGCAGGCTAGATACTACCGGTCAGCACACTAAACACCAGTACGGTTCAGTAAACCTTTGTAACACAACAGTTCCGCTGGCGAACCCATGAGCCAAAACAGCCCGGCACCGGTGGCGACGTTATAACAGAACACACCACAAGATGCATGCTCCAGCAGCGAGAATCCCGATACAAATCCCGGAAAGTGTTCCTTTGCGCTCATTTCGCTATACTCGTCACTGGCTTGCAACCGGCCATCCGGAGTATCCTGCCAGCGCGGGGCTCGAAACGGATCGCATCACCCTGCGTAATGCAACGGCCACCGCCGCAATTCGTCATCACAACCCATAGAGCCTACCGGAGGCTGCGTGCCAAGACTCGACATTTACCAATCACTCTGGGCCATGGACGCCGGCAGAGGCAGTCATCCGCAGGCGACTGATGAGCAGGTCTTTGAGATGGTGCGGGATGCCGGTTTTGCCGGAATGGCGATCAACCTTGCAGCCGCTGACACCGAAACGGCCTACAAAACGTTGCCACTGTTTCGTCAGTACGAGCTCGGTTGTGTCATCAATGCCTTTCCGACCAGCATGGAAGATATGCTGCCGGTTCTGCAGATGGCCAGCGAGTTCAACGCAGTGGTGGTCAACGTAATCGCACAGGTCATTCCTTCAAGCGTTGATGAAGCCTCTTTAATGATTCAGGACTGGATGGAAGAAGCTGAAAAAGAAAACGTTAACATCGAGTTCGAAACACATCGCAACTCTGTCACCAACGATCTCAACTACACCACCCAAATTCTCGAGGCGGTACCGGAGATGCGACTCAGCGTCGACCTCTCACACTACGTCGTCGATCGTGAATTTTCTATTCCCATCCGCGCTGACGAGCAAGCCCTGGTGGACAAAATACTGCGACGCGCCGATGCCTTTCAGGGCCGCGTCGCCTCTGCACAGCAAATTCAGCTACAGCTGGAGTTTCCACAACACCAGAAATGGGTCGTACAATTTCTGGACTGGTGGGAAGCCGGTTTCCGGTATTGGCGCAAACGTGCGTCACCTGAGGATCACCTTATTTTTCAAACCGAGCTTGCGCCACCGGACTACGCAATGACAGGTCCCGACGGCATGGAAATGTCGAATCGCTGGGAAGAATCACTGACAATGAAAGGCTGGGTTGAAGATATTTGGGCAAGACTGGAAAAAGAAGAAATAGAGCAGACAGTTACTCCCAATGACCGACACACCAGCGAGACCGCCAGTTGATCAGCCAGGCAGCACGTCACCCGACGATCCGTTAGATATCCTCTACAGCGATGACTGGTTAATCGCCATCAATAAACCATCAAGATTGCTGGTACATCGCAGCGCACTTGATCGACACGACACCCGCAATGCTGTACGTCTGTTGAGCGAGCAGACCGGCCGCTATGTGTACCCGGTACATCGACTCGATAAGCCGACCTCAGGGGTTCTGCTGTTCGCTCTCGACAAAGACAGTGCACGGGGTCTGGCCAGGCAATTTGAAGATCATCAGGTTTTGAAGCGCTACACCGCCGTGGTGAGAGGTTACTGCACGGATGCGGGGGTTATCGACCACCCGATACGGGATCGGGATGCGCGGCTAAAACCACGCCTCGAGGCGTTAACTGAGTACAGCAACCTGGCAACTATCGAACTGATGCACCGTGTTGATCGGTATCCGACCAGCAGATACAGCTTGCTCGATGTGCAACCACAGTCGGGTCGGCGACACCAGATACGCTTGCACATGAAGCATATCCAGCACCCGCTCATCGGCGACACCAGTTACGGAAAGCGCGCACACAATCAATTGTTCGCTGACATCTATAAGTGTCGCAGATTGCTGCTGCATGCATCCAGCGTACAGTTCAATCACCCGCATTCACTAAAGCCGCTGCAAATTTCAGCGCCCGTAACCGATGCAGAGTTTACATCTGTACTGGCCGACTCGGATTGGTGCTGGAGTGACCCACAAGCGAGATTCCGGCTCACCGGCACGACGTAAGGCGAACAAGTAATCCGCGAGGCCGCAAAAAGCGATTTATCGTCGCAGCGCGGTCACAAAGACCGCTACTCTGCCAGCCAGCGTCATACCATGCTATCGCCAGTCGCGCCGGCGTCTGATCAGACCCACAAACCCTGCCATCAGCAAGCCGATCAGCGTTGGATCAACGGGTCCTCGATTAAAACCATTAAATGTGCAGCCTCCGTCGAGCCCGGTCTGCACAGACTCACTGACCGTAGGTAGTGTAACCTCGCCATTCAGGTCTGTTCGATCCAGATAGGCTGGGACGCCATCGCCGTTAGTATCGGACGTTGATTCGACACTGTCCGGTACCCCGTCACCGTCACTGTCATCGTCAAGAAAATTGGGGCGCCTATCACCGTCCGGATCACCGGTAAGCTCAACTGAATCGGCAATACCGTCTCCGTCACTGTCCAGATCAACGAAGTTGCCGCTGCCGTCACCGTCGGCATCACTGGCAGTTTCAGTGGCGTCAGGAATACCATCGCCATCGCTGTCAACATCAAGGTAGTTGGCGATCTGATCTGAGTCGACATCAATGGCCCCTTCAAGCTGATCGGGGATACCGTCTCCATCACTGTCGAGATCGGTGTAGTTGGGCCTCAGATCCCCATCGACATCGGCATTGCCTTCGACACTATCGTTGATACCATCGCCGTCACTGTCTGTATCTAGCGAATCTGCTATGCCATCGCCGTCGGTATCGACCTCGCCTTCAACAGCATCACTGATGCCATCACCATCGGCGTCATCACCCTGGTTACTCGGGGTTGAACCACTACTGTCAGTATCCAGAAAGTCCGGCATGAAATCACCATCGCTATCGCCGGTTCCGTCCAGCAGATCACTGGTGCCATCGCCATCACTGTCTGAATCAAGATAGTTGGGAATAGAATCACCGTCGAAGTCACCACCCCCCTCTACAACATCAGCGATGGTGTCGTTGTCGTCATCGGTATCGGTATAATTCGGTATGCCGTCTCCGTCAGAGTCTTTAAAGTCCGCGGCATCTGCCGGGTCAGACTGCTCAGCGGCTTCTACGGCATCCGGCACACCATCGCCATCGCCATCGGTGGTGTTGCTGTCAGCATCTTGAAATTCTGCGTCGCCATCGTTATCAGGGTCGAACAACGTTTCGACTCTGCCATCGGCATTATTGATCTGCCACTGGTAGTCGTCATCATCAAGATAGGCCGGAACGCCATCGCAATCGCGATCGTAGTAGGGAAAAACACCCGCTTCGAGTAAATCTTCTATACCATCATTATCAGCGTCACCATCATCTTCATCCGGTAGGGAATCGCCATCCGTATCGATAAAAGATGATGCACTCGATTCATCACTGCCCTCGGCAATTTCAATGCTATCTGGGACAGTATCACCATCTGAGTCGATCTCATGCGTGTGCAATGAATCCTGAAACGCAGCTGTGTTATTACCGTCCGGATCAAACGCAATCTGTATTCTATTGTCATTGTTGCCGATCAGTGCGCTGTTATCATCATCATCGAGATAAACCGGTATGCCATCGTCGTCGGCATCGATGTAGGGATCCCGACCGTACTCCAGCAGATCGGGGACGCTATCCCCGTCAGAATCCAGATCGACAAAATCCGGGATCGAGTCACCATCACTGTCCAGGTATTCGCTACCCGACTGAGCATTTGTCCCCTCTGCAACCTCCACCCGGTCAGGCACACCATCGAGGTCGGTATCGGTTTCAGCCCACACCACACCAGACAAAGACAGAATAACAACCAGACTCGACAGTCCTTTTCTACTAAGGTCCACACCGGATCGAGTGTGGAGATGCCGCGCATCTCTCTCAGCCACCAATTTACAAAGTTTGTTTTGTTCCATAGTCATCAGCCTTTAGTGCATCGGTACCACGGGCAATTGCAAACTCTCTGCAAATAAAACTACTGCCTTAAGATCACTACACGACGATTTGAAGAATACGCTTCCTCGGTGTCACCTAAGTCGGTTGGATTTTCCTCTCCCTGGGAAAATGCTCTGATTCTATTCAGATCTATACCCATACCCACCAGGCGCCGCGCCACTTCAACAACACGCTTTTTTGCCAGCGCGGCATTGTAAACAGCACTGCCCCGACTGTCGGTGTGACCAACCAGAGCAATATTCATCGAGTCATCAGCGATCATTTGATTGACCACCGCTTCGATTTCCTGATCGACGTCATCGCCCAACAGGTATTGATCGAGACCAAAATAAATTACCGGAAGTTCTACGTCCACGATCGACACACCATAGTCAGGCTCCAGGTCCGTCCCGGTTGCCGGAGTGCTGTCGCCTTTTCTGAATATTGGCATCAAGTCAGGGAGTCCGTCACCCCGGCCGAAGCGGTATTGCAACGATAAATTCGCGTACTGGGCATCCTGATCAAAGGAGACAAGCTCCGCACGTGCACCCAGACCACCGCGCGTATTAAACTCAAGGCCACCGCCAAAGAGAAGATGAACGCCGTTAACCTGTTGGAACGGAGCACCCGATTCATTCTCGAGCTTTCCCACACCAAGGCGACCGAAAAGGGACAAGCCTTTGCGCTCGGCATTGGCAGATTTTCCCGATGGATTCCATGCGTAATACAGACCACTGGCCGACATTACGCTGTAGTCGATCGATTCACCTCCGGTCAATCCCGCGGCACCAAGATCGGTAAAACTCAACTCTGCGGCTACCCGCGGCGAGAAATCCTTACCGATATAGGCGTGCATAGCGGCATCGTTGTTGTCCGTCACCGAGAAAGTGGTGCCGGTCGTCCTCGGGCTCATGTGCCCTGCACCAGCACCTATACCGAGGTAAAAGCTACGCGAATGCTCTGCTGAATTCGCCGCTGAACCGGCCAGGGCCATTGCAGCAACTGTTAATGCAGGTACAACCCGTTTTCCTGCCATAATTATTTCTCTAAGATTTTTACACACTATTTATCACCAATTGGGGTGGCATACCCTCGATTACTAAAGACACCAAACAACGCCACTAGAAGTAAACCTGCCAGCACAGGATCAATAGGTCTGTGACTGCCATCGCTCAACCCTGCTATTGAGCAACCCGCGCCATTTCCTCCCAGCCCCGTCTGAATAAGTGCCGCGATCTGAGGCTCATCAACTTCATAAACATCGACTATGCCGTTGCCGTTCGTATCTGACAGCACCGCATTGTCGTCGAACAGTCGATCAATCATACCGTCGCCATTTGCGTCCGAATCATAAGCATTAATAATTCCATCTTCATCAGAATCACCAGCCGAAATGTAATCACTGTCATAGAGATCATCGATTGAGTCGCCATCAAGATCAGCTCCCAGGGTCACTGTGCTATCAATCGAATCAGGGACGCCATTGCCATTAGCATCAGCCTCGGAATCATGAATCCCGTCACGGTTCTGGTCGACCCCGCCAGCCTCTATAAGATCAGAGATGCCGTCACCATCGCTATCAGCGTCAATGAAGTTTGCCACTCCGTCTTCATCAAGATCCGGTGCCAGCCCGGTGGCAGCATCAGTTATGCCGTTCAAATCAAGGTCACTGAATGCATCAACACGCCGATCACCATCAGTATCGCGAAGCCTGGTTTCGATCAGATCGGCAATACCGTCCTGATCAGAATCTATATCACGATAATTCGGCACACCATCGGCGTCTGTGTCTAGCGCCGCAACAGTGAGTCCATCCTGTCGTAAATAATCTCCTGAAACACTCACATAGGCGTTTTCAATACTGTCGGCGATGCTATCGTTATCAGAGTCGTGGTCAAGATAGTCGGCCACGCCATCCCCATCGGTATCACGAGGCGTCGGTGCATTGCCGGATTCAGCACCGCTCTCCAGAATATCCGCTAGTCCGTTGGCACCGACCGAAATAACGCCGTCGAACATTCCGGCGCTCTCGAATTCTGAAAAATCCCCACCAGCCGCTTCGATCAGATCAGCGATGCCGTCATTGTCGGAATCAATGTCGAGGTAATTGCGCTTACCGTCTTCATCGCTATCAATCACACCTTCTACGGCATCAGGTATTGAGTCGTTATCGCTATCGAGGTCAAGGTAGTTTGCAACGCCATCGGCATCAAAATCACCTGTGCCTTCCAGATCATCAGGAGCACCGTCGCCATCCGTGTCGGTGGCCTCGACAACTCTCACTTCAGCAGCAGCTTCAGCCAGGTTGCCAGCCGCGTCTTCGGTCGTCACTGTGAGGTTGGTGGTGCCAGTTTCCAACTGAACCTGCGTCCGGCACGACCACGCAAGATTGATCACAACAGCTTCACATACGAAACTTCCGTCCGCCAGACTCACCACCACCAATGCCCCGTCAGCCTGATCAGTAGTACCTGACACCATTGGGGCCGGATCAGTTGACGGGCCGGGGTTCTGTACCAGTAACTCGGGAATGATGAGATCAACGGTGAGTTCATCGCTGGTATCATCTCGGCTGGTGTTACCCGCCATATCAGTCAATTCGGTGCGAACATCATAAGTACCCGTCAGCAATGCATCTGACGGCGGGATCGTGAGCTGCCACGTACCATCACCGCCTTTTATCAACTGCCCGTCACCACTCGCATACACGGCACCATTGATAGACACTGTCAGCAATGCGGTTTCTTCAATCGGGTAACCACCATCAATGACCGGTGTAGCACTGTTAGTCACCAGAGTGGTCACATAGGGCTTACCGGGTGCCACAGTATCCAGCAGCGCAGAATCAGTAGCGACCGGCGACCGGTTGCCGGCAGCATCGGTGATCTGCACCTGCACGGTTAGCGTTTCACCCTCGGTCACGTTGGGTATCGTGGCAACGACACTGCGCTCTGCAAAATCCAGCGGCCCAACCACAATTTGAGTGGTTGTCACACCGTTGTTCACCGAGACAACATCATCAATAGAAACTGACGCAGGTAGATCAATCCTCACTGTTATATTAGTTTGAGTTTCAGTCGCAGAGACGAATCCGCTATTATCCGCATCCGCGACTATTGTCACGACGGGCGCATCATTGGCGGTAATATCCAGAACAGCGCTGTCATTCTCGCCAGCCAGCTCTCCACCCTCGCCGTCGAGGTAGACCACCGATACTTCTATAAGCTGACCGTCAATCGGCACGGCAAATGCTGCCTCCGCAACCCCTGCTGTTTTTAATGCCTCGTCAACCGGGATTAAAACAACAGATTCTCCATCAGTGACGCGGATGCTCTCACCAACCTCAATCTGATCGGGCAGTCGCACAGTCACATCAATAAGACCACCAAGCTCTGCCTGCGAGATAAACCCATCGTCGTTACTATCTTCATCAATAGTGACACCAAAAACTGAACCATCGCTGCTATCGTCCTGAAAGACAACTGAGGCAATCGATCGCGCACCGCGAGCATCCTGAATCTGATAATCAATAGTGGTAATCGCACTTGGACCACTCTTGTCCAGCTGGTTGACGTATGGCAAAAAGAACAACTGGTTGTCATCGCTGATAGACCAGCGCCCTTCTCCCGCGACACTCAACTCTCTGCCATCTTCGGCCAATCGGGTTCCCGGCGGGAAGGCTTCTATATCTGCAATGATCTGCAGGCTTTCCGGTGCCAGATCCCCATCGATATCACTGTCGTTAGCCAACACGTCAATCAATAATGGTTGCGCGGGGCTTGCTACTACTGAATCATCGATAGCCAGTGGCGGGGTGTTCACACCGTTCACCGCTAACGAGAGTTCACCTACGGCACGCCCGCCCTTACCATCAATCAGCTCATATTCAACAAGGGGAATCAGACCCGTATAGTTGCTTGCCGGAAGAAACGTCAGTGCACCGGTGCTATCGAGTGTCAGATCACCCGATATTGTCGGCGCTGTTGCTCCAGCAGCATAAACCGCTGAACCAACAGAATACGTCTGCACACTTAACTGATCATCGTCCACCAGAGAATCGATATCACCATCATTTTTCAACACACCCCGCTCAGCGCTGATGTGAAGATTGTGGTTTTGGTCAACGTTATATCTGTCTGCACGTGCGATCGGATTATCATTGATGTTAATGAACTGCCCTGTTTCAATTCCCGCACTATTAAACAGCAGCTTTGTGTCAACGATGTCGCCCGGCGGCAGACTAACACGATAGTTTATACCGTCCACCGCATAGAAATTCAGCGAGGCTATGGGATCACCACCGGAATTTTCGATTATCGCGCCTGTATTCTCAGACCAGTCGCCAGTATCAGTGATCGCTAAAACCTGAGGAAATATCACCTTACTTTTTACCGATGCAGGATAAGCCAACGTAAAATCAGACACGCGATCAAACGTATGTGTCAGCGGACCCGCGTCCTGATCAGCAATGCTCAGCGATGTTGTGACACTGACCGGCGCATTGGTGGCGCTGTTAACAAAAACCAACCGGAATTCAGCGTAAGCGCCGACATCATCGCCGCGCAACACAGGTTGCAATCCCGGGGCGTTTTCGAGATCGTCAATTTGCAATAGCGTCGCACTATGCAAACTGGTGACTTGAAGCACAGCATCGGTATTCGCCGCCACGCGATTAAAACGATAGACAGAGCCTTCGACGAGCTCTGAACCACTAATTAAGGTAGGTGCTGCTTTGAAATCAAGGCGTGTTTCTGATTGCACCTGGCCGGCACTGATTAAAAAAACCATCCAACCCAGGCACTTTACTATCCTGGAGCTGCGATACCGTTTACCGGTTTCAGGCCGGCTAACGTTTGTTATTTTTCTTAAGGCCATAGACTTTCTGAGCAATTGCGCTAACGTGGACTATTAACAAACGCCCCGTTTTTCAAAGCGTTCAGGTCACCAGGGATAAACGACTGTCATCCCTGGCTTTCAATTACCCGAGTTCTACCGTACTGTGCGGAATTCAACACGCCGATTCATTAATCGACCTTCCCGGGTAGAGTTATCGGCAATCGGTTGCGATTCGCCGTAAGCACGGGCTTGCAGCCGGTCAAGCCGGACACCTTGAGCCGTCAGGAATCGGACCACAGACAGCGCGCGATTCTTTGACAACTCGAGGTTTAGATCTTCATCACCCTGGTTGTCAGTGTGGGCGTGAATCGATACACGGACGGTCGGATAAGAAGCAAGTGTGGCTACCACGCCCTGCAGTATTTGTCTGGCCGGCCCGGTCAGTGAGTCCGACCCGGTCTCGAAGTTCACGCCGTCAAGCACACCATTAAATAGTTCGCAGCCCTGCGCATTGACTGGTGTTCCGACGGACGTATCGGGACAGGCATCCAAGACATTATCAACACCATCGCCATCCTCATCGGTATTCACCAGCGGTGCGATGTCTGCAGGCAACTCAGGTAGAGGACCGGGAGCCGGTAACTCCTCAGGGACTGGTGGTGGTGGCAGTTCTCCCAGCGGCTGAGGCGGTGGCAGGACCGGCAGATCTTCTTCGATCTCAAGGTAATCTATATCGCTGTAGCGACCACCGGTTCGGTAGAGTAAAGAAAAACCCAGGTACTTGGAATCGGTATCGTAGGCAGTATACTCGGCGCGAGCCGCCAGGCCATTGCTCAGCCCATACTCAACACCAGCGCCCAGCAAAAATTGGATATCATTCTCACGCTCGTACAGTACACCACGTGCTTCATTGATCATCTGGCCGAAACCGGCTCGACCATAGAGCGAGAAACCGCTCCGCAAATCAAGACCATCGGCATCATCGTAAGGGTCCGGCGAGCTGGCATTCCACACATAGTAGAGACCACTAAGCGACACTTCTGAGTAGTCAATCTCAGCGCCGTCAGTCAGCCCGGCGGTACCGAGGTCAACGTATTGCAGTTCAGCTGAAAGACGACGACTGAAGTCCATACCCAGTGTTACATTGACTGCAGCGTCAGATTCTTCAATAACATCAACCGTGGGAACACGGCTGGTATCCGGTTGCAGTTCAGATGCGCCACCGCCAACACCTAAGTAGAATCGCTTCTGAAAACTGCTTCGTTCCCACTCATCCTGCGCATGTACCACGTTCAGGCTTGCAGCAACCACGAGGCCGGCGGTTGTAAGAATTGGGGCAAATAGTGGTTTTTTCATTTTCTAGTAATAAGTCCCGACAGTAGTAATTTGTGTTACCTGCAAGCTGAGATCTATTCGTCTCTTACAGTCATTAAATACAGCAGCGCACTTTGACCTTTCCACGGCAAACCTGCTCTAAAACCTGTACTCCTGACTTGAGTATAGACGGGTGTCAGAGAAACGCTGGCGATGAAGAAATCTTTTCAGATTTTTCACTGTGGCACTGGCAATTCACCGGCCAGGTAACCCTTCAACAAGCAGCCACAGCGGCAATGGAACGAAAAAACAGTGCCAGTCGGCACCGTGCGACTCTTTCTGACTTTCCCGGCTGGGTGCTATCCTAGGCACTGATCCGCGACCGACACCCGGCAATCGTGAAATTCCCGCTTGACGAGCTCTACCACCTACACCTGACAACCACGGCGTCCGTGCTGGCGACTATCATTGCGATTAATGGAAGCTCACCGGATAAGGCTGGCGCGCAACTGCTTATCACGGCAGACAATTGTCTGGGATGCTGGCAAAACTCTGATCGTCAAGATACGGTCACGGCTGACGCACGCCGCCAACTGAACAGCACGCTGCACTGGTGGGTTGCAAGCTACCCGTTGAATCCGGTAGTCAATGCAAAAAACGGCGAACTCACGGTATTATTTCAGGTATTCACTACAGATCACTGCCCAACCTGGCTTAACCAGGCACAGCAGAACCTGCAAAAGACCAGACCGATGGCGCTTCACCAGCGCTTCAGTCATGCCGCCAGACCGCCGGAATCACAATTACTGCTGGACGAAGCCGATGCCTCTGCAGCAAAGGATCTACCCGACGGCTCACTGCAGCTACTGACCGATATTCACAACCCGCTGTTTTTTATCTGCCATCATAACGATGGGATAATTACGCTGGTGCATTTGCTCGGCGATCCGCAACCATCGATATGCGTGATTGGCGACAGCGATGTCGCAGTATCCATGCTGACGCAATTGCAGGCGCTGCCCTTAAAGGTGATTTGGCTGACAGGCTCTTGTGATTCGACTTGCCCGACAGGGCAGTCACTGCTTAAGTTGCCACTCAGCAACGAATCGCTTGATCAGTTAAGTAACGGAACTCTGGTATCAATCGCAACAGGCGATCACGATATCGATGTCCAGTTCTGTGCACGGGCGTTACGCCACCCCTCTCTGTCTTTCGTCGGTTGTCTCGGATCCCACAAAAAAGCGGCGCTGATAAAGTCCTCCTTGTTAACCCAGGGTTATACCTCGCAACAAACCGACACACTACAGATACCGATCGGCCTGCCATCAATACCGGGCAAGCATCCGTCAATCATCGCGGCGAGCATTATCGCGCAACTGTTATCCAGCGCCGCGATGCCAACGCAGCGGATCTGACAGCGTCAGCCGTGCCCGTAATCACAAGCTATTTAACGCTGAACTGTCTATTTATCAGTGTCGTCGAAATAGCGCAGAGCCCGGGTTATGCCGGAAAGCGAAAATTGCGTGGTCGCCGTGGGCACCGAACTCCACCTGAAAGAGGCGCGCTGGCCGGCTCGCATGCGATTAATCAACTGCAGTGCTTTGCCCCCCCGCGCCAGCGTTAAGCCATCGGTCAACAGACCGCCTGCCTCAGAAATCCGCTGACTCATTTGTTGCTCTTCGTCGATATACAGGGTGACTGTACCGGCCGACGGGGCCTGCCCGGTCGTGGGAATCAGCCGCACCCGCCAGATGCGATCATAAGAGCGATCAGCCATCAATTGCCATTCCCCGAAACTGGATATCTCAGCGTCGGTTTGCGTTCGGCACACCTGATTTTCTTCCACTGCACAAACCGACATCCAGTTGCTGAAATAGCCGTACAAATAGCCTGATTCACCAAGCTCATCAATTGTCACATCATCTGCGGCAACGACGGTATCGTCTTCTATGATTTCTGATCCGCCCGCCCGTAACTCAGCTATTGACTGATCCGCGGGCGCCGGTAGCACCGACGCTAAGCTGAGCTGACAATCCTGCTCCAGAATCGGCCTCATCAGACTGATGTTTCTCACCTGCAGTCGACCGGCAAAGTCAGACTCGGCCAGGCTATCGCCAGCCGCCAGGGCACGGCCTCGTAACTCAGCATAAACCATTTCTAAATTGTCGAGCGCCAGCGCATCATAGCGGCGTGCAATAGTCTGCAGCGTACTCGCCGAGCCGACCACCAGCCAGTCTTCCCGTTGCTCACAGGCCTGGAAGCTGCCACCGGCATCAGTACGCAGGTAGTAACCGCGATACCGCTGGCCGCTGCGATCACTGACTCGCTTTTCACTTAACTGCGTGCGAAGCGCTCTGAGGCGTTGCAAATTAAGAGCAGTTTTACATGCCTGTTCGTAACCGGCCGGCTTGCCGGTGCTAAGCACCGCAGACTGCCACCGGCAACTTTGATCGCGATACTGTCGATAACTGAAGCCCAATTGCTCAAAGTCTCCGGCGAGGTCTTGCGGCCCGATTTCAGGTGGGCTATCAGCGGTCGCTGGCCGTGCCTCAGCACGGGTGGTTTCTGCGTCCGTCGCTTCAGACACATTCGGAGCCCCTACAATGGCAACAACACCATCTTTCGCAGCCAGCACCTTCACCTCCGTGGCGATCTTATCGTTGACGCCAGGGGCCTCTTGCGTCGGTGAATTACTCACCAGCAGGCTTTGCGTCGAACCATCGGTCGCCGACACGCCATCAGTAGCGTTTAGATGGTCACGCCATAATTCTTCAATAGCGATAAGTGAACCCTCTGACTCCTGCCACCGCAGATCGATGCACTCGGAAAGGCCCTGAGTGTCAAACGAGTCCTGACGACATTCTATAATCACCTGTGTCGTTGTCTTTGCAGCCGCTGCACCCAACCATGGCAGCGCCACAAGCAGAACAACACCGGTACCCAGTCTGTTTATATTTCGCATTAATCTATATTTTCCAGCCAATTAGGGGTCAAAAGCTTGGCACCAACGCGCTTGAACAATGGCAAATCAAACAACTTTCAGAATACTTTCATTGTGGTCAGGATTGACCTGCCACACATTTGCTAGTCTCATGGAGGTTTGCGAAGGGTAGACTACAATTAACTAATAAAATTTTCGCCTGACACAAACACCACTTTACCAGCCGCCTGGCGACCTCCGCCCGGCAGCGCCGCTTCCGCGACCGGCGCCCGGTTAGCTGCCGCATAAGAAGAAGAGACAAGTAATGCAAACTATCCGAAAAGCACCGTCGCGCGCGGGTGGCGTCGGCACAACATTATCGCTGCTGGTTCTCGGGGTGCTTCTCACACTCGCAGCGTTGCTGTTCTGCCTGAATCATCTTCGCGCCGATATTGAATCAGACTTGTCATCACGAGTTGCTACGGCACTCGATGGCACTGGTCTCGGCCCGGGCAATATTGCCGTCGAAGGGCTGGACGTCACATTGACCGGCGCTATCGAAACCGATGTAGCTCGCAAAGAGATGGCTAACCTGACCGGCAGTGTATTTGGTGTCGCGCGGGTATACAACAATCTGACCGTTGGCGGACAAACCCAATCCAACGACGACACTCAGAGCGATACCGAAAAACAACTTTCGGCTACACTGCTGGCTGACACCGGCGAGACAAGCACAAAAACACAGGAACCCACCCCACAAACACCAACAACCGAGCCCCTGGTTATCGCCGAGCCCTCTGACGTCGTCGCTGGAGCACCCACTGATACTCAAGCGTTGTCGCCATCAAGCCTGCAGATTGCTGTCAAAAATGGTCAGGCAACCGTTAAAGGGATCGTTCCCGACAACGCCGTCGCGGCTCGTATAAAAGGTGCAGTTGAACAGAAATTTGGAAAAGACAATGTCGCTGACGAATTGTCAGTATTCGCCGGCACCGCCAGCCCGGGATGGCTCAACGGGGTTGTCACTCTGATCGATCAGCTGGATGACATCAGCAATCCCGCACTAAAGATCACCGCTGATGAAGCCACTGTGTCCGGTATCGTTTCTTCTGAAACCCTGGGTGTGCAGAAAACAAAGCTGGCGGAACGGCTGCTTGGCAATCAACTCACGGTAACAGGCAATTTTGGTATCGCTGATCGCAATACCACACTGCCAGCACCGGAGACAAAAACCCGCGCTATCACCAGGCGCCCCGCCTCACTGAAAATTCGTGAACTCGACAATAGCATCAGGCTAAGCGGTATTGTCAGCAGTACCGAGGACGCCGATAAGGTACGTTCAGAAATGGGTCTGGCCTTTGGTAATTTTGACGACGAACTCATCATTGATGACTCAGTAGCAACTGCAGACTGGTTTACCGACGCCGTTGGTGTCAGCGCTGATCTCAAAACCGTACCCAATTTCAGCGTCAGCATAAACAGCGGTCAGATGTTACTCGGCGGTGAAGTCACCAGCCGGGATCAGAGTCGCGAGCTGCAAAGCAAAGCCACTGAACGCATTGGCGATAAGCTGGTGATCGTCAACAATTACACTGTGATGCAATCCGGGACTATTGCCGATAGCAGCGAGGAGCTGGCGGCCAGGCAATTCAAGCAGGCACTCGATGACACCTCGTCGCCCGGTATCGTGTTTAACAAAAACAGCGCGATACCAACCGAGGAGTCAACCGTAGTCCTCGATAAAATTGCCGAGGTTTTTTTGCAATTCGAAGGTCAGGTGGTAGAGATCTCCGGACATACTGATACCTCCGGCGACGCGCTCGCAAACCTGGAGTTAAGTAAAAAACGTGCTGTTGCGGTACGCGACTACCTTGTCAGCAAGGACGTGCCAACCAACCAGCTTCGCCCGATTGGTTACGGCGAAACAAAGCCAGTTGCAGACAATACAACGGCAGAAGGCCGGTCTGTAAACCGAAGAATAGAATTCAATCTCGAAGTGGAGTCACGTTAATGTCCTTTTTTTCATCATTGAGCCCGTCTCTGATGTATCTCATGACCAAAATGCTGGTCTGCCTTGCTCTGGCAGGCCTCATTGGTCTGCTCATCGGTTGGGCAATCGGACGTCTGGGCACACAGCGTAACGCCCGCAGAATCGAACATGACTGGCGGGAAACACTGGCAGACACCGAAGAGGATCACGCTCGCGTTGTCAGTCGCTTCAAGAAATCCAACCAGGCGCTTGACGACGAAAACAATAACCTGCGAACCAAAATCGCGGCACTCAACACCAAAATCGACTCCAGCCGTGAAGATGTAGAGCGCAATAGAACACAACACGGCCAGCTGGCCACTCAGATTGACACGGTGATGGATGAACTGCGAAACGAGAAGGCGCTGGTAAACGAAGAGCGGGCAAAAAATCACAAGCTGCAAAATCTGGCTAAGGCACTAAAGTCGTCTTCCGATGAAAAAGATCGCATGAATCAGCAGTTATCAGACGAACTGAGCGATACCAGAATTCAGTTGCAGCAGGTTTCCTCCCCCGAAAACGACGATGGTTATCTGGCGCTGCAACGCGAAGTCAATGAATTGCGTACCTCGACCCGCGAGAACGCCGAGCTACGTCAACGCATCGCCACTGAAGGACGCGAACGGGAAGATGCATTGTCCGAGCTTTACAAGCTGCGTCAGCAGATGGATGAAATTGACCGCGAGCGAGACGACTACCGTCAGTGGGCGCAACGACTCGAACAGGAACAGGCAGGCTTCGACGATCGCGTTCAACAAGCCGTCAACGAAGCATTGCGATCTGAAGGCAGCAATGCAAATGACCTGGAAATTGAAGTGGCGCGGCTTCGCCCGATGGTCAATTCAATGAACGCAGATATAGACCGCTTGCAGCAGGAGAATCGCTCGCTGCAATTATCACAGCAGGATCAACGCGCACGCGCAACTGGTGGCAGCTCTTCTGCACAGATAAACGAATTGCAAAGTACGCTCAATGAAATCGGCTATGAACGTGACCAGCTACGCACCCGTCTGGCCGATCAGGAACGCCAGACTGCCGCACTGAATACCCAGCTGACTAGCCAGATGTATCCGCCGGATGTATCGGCGCTACGGCGTGAAATTGCTGCATTGGCTGCTGAAAAAGGCTTAATGTCTGCGACCATCGAAGAGTTGCAACAGCGCCTGAGAAACTAGAATACAGGCCCCTGGCCTGACAGCTGGAATGACGGCACACCTGTTTCACAGTGCGCAACCTTCGCATCCCCTATTGTCTGGCCGATAGTCCTATCGGCCAGCTCGGGATTCCTGCGAAAAAGCCTGTCGAACGACAATACCGGGGAGCGCTTGCCGCTTCCCCGGTGAACCACCGGCGGCTAGCTTTCCTTTGCAATCAGCTGGTTCAGAACTTGTATCAACTGCGGATAAGACCCGGCTATGGAACCGCTGGTACGGTACTTACCATTTACAATCACTGTGGGTACTGCCGATATACCGACGTCCTTCGCCTTCTGCATGGCTTGGCGAATCTTTGCATCCACGTTAAAAGATTTCATGGTCTTTTCAAACTTATCGCCATCAAGACCGAGCGTTTCGACAAATTTTGCGATGTCCTTAGGCTTGCGCATGGACTTGCGCTCTTTGTGGATGGCATTAAACATCGCTTCGTGGAATTGATCCAGCACCCCTAAAACTTCTGCTGCATAGAATGCCTGCGAGTGGACTTTCCACGCCGGATTCAATGGCGGCGCCATGGTAATGAACTCTACATTGTCTGGCTTGGTTTCAGCCCATTCCTTGATGTGCGGTTCAAACTGAAAGCAATGCGGACACCCGTACCAGAAAAATTCCACTACTTCGATTTTATCCGGGTTACCTGTGCGCTGCGGTGTGCTCAGGGTCTCATAGCCCTGTTGAGCCTGCGCTGACAGTGCAAATAGCACTAATAACGGAAATGCAAGATATCTGATTGATCTGAGATTCATTTGTATTCGCCTTGGTAAAAATCAGTTAATGCAGCCGGTGTCCGATTAAGGACAAACACCCTCGACAAGGTACGACTCGCCTGATGTAACACAGGGCTCAGTCCCGCTACGTTGAACAGGACTGACCCAAGGCCAGTATCGGCTCTCCCGGCTGAACGAGGTCTTTACGGTACTCTGGCTAGTGCAGACCCTGAACGTAGTTGGCTAGTGCATCAATCTCGGTGTCAGACAACCGATGTGCTGCCAATTGCATCATTTTATTCATGTCGTTGTTACGCGCACCGGAACGGAAGCTCTCCAGGGCCAGCTTTATGTAATCGGCGTTCTGACCGGCGAGACGCGGAAACTTCGCTGCATCATTGCCAGATCCGTCCGGGGCATGACACCCCATACACGCAGGAATACCAACGCTCGTGATACCGCCCTGATAAATATCTCTGCCCAGCTCGAGGCCTTCACTATTCGACACACCTTCGGCCGCTGGAAGCTCGGCGTAGTACGCCGACAGATTCTTCATAGCCTGCTCATCGAGGCTTGCGACCATGCCCAGCATAATGGCATTATCGCGCGCGCCTGATTTAAACTCCAACAGCTGTTTGTACAAATACGGTGCACCCTGCCCCGCCAGATTGGGGTATGTTGTAATGGTGGCTACACCATCGGCGCCATGGCATCCGCCACACACCGCCGACGCGGCTTTACCCGCTGCGGCATCACCATGGGTGAGGGTGCTGGCAACGTCGCCGGCAGCGACCGGTTCGGCTTTCGCTTCACTTGCATTTACAGAACCGGCTTGCCAGAACGGCGTTGATAAAACGGTACATAGGGATAGAACGAACAATGATTTACGCATCATTACACCTGAAAATTTATCCTTGAGGGAAACACGTCCCGCGACGGGGAACGCACGCTAAAAAAGTCTACGTAGTGTAACAAATCCTGGCCAATGAATCAGAGCTCCTGTTACGCCCCACACACCACTTCAGATCGTCACGATATGTCCAATCCGCTATATTTTAATACTGAATTTACTACCAGCGCGCATACACTCGCACAATTACCAAAGGACAGCATTGCGGAAGTTGCGTTTGCAGGACGCTCTAATTCCGGCAAGTCCAGTGCCATCAATGTGATCACGCGCAATAAAAAACTGGCACGCACCAGTAAAACACCGGGGCGAACCCAATTGATCAATCACTTCCAGGTCACCCCAGGTAACTATCTGGTCGATTTGCCCGGATACGGTTACGCCAAGGTCTCAAAGTCTCAGATTAAACATTGGCAAACGACGCTTGGAAGTTACCTGCGTACCCGCGAGCCCCTTCGGTGTCTGGTCATAGTGATGGACATACGGCACGCGCTTTCAGATCATGACTGGCGATTGATTGACTGGGCACTACAGGGCAATGTGGAGCTGCATTGCCTACTGACAAAGAGCGACAAGCTGAGCCATGGAGCCGCCAAGCAAGTGTTGCTTAAGGCGCAGTCAACGTTGGAGGAGGAAGGTATCGAGTGTACCCTGCAATTGTTCTCGGCGTTAAAGAAAACCGGTATTGACGACGCCCACGAGTTGCTGGATACCTACCTGAATCAAAACACCACACCGCCGGATGCCGAGGAATCGTCACCTGTAGACTGATGTAGAACTGTCAGCCACGCTGTCGCCAGCATACAACGGTAGCAGCGCTGGATTCTTTAACGCGCCGGGGACGCCGGCAACAACAGCATTCTAAATAACCGGTAGATGAGAAACAGGAATATTATTGGAAACAGTATCGTTTGCAGTACAAATACCACGATCAAATTGACAGCATGCTCACTGACGTTTTCAGCGGCGTTTTTGTACTCCTGTAACATACCGTCAAAGTCGAACTTGCTAGTCATGGAGTTGTAGAAATTCCGCGCCTTCTGGCCAATCGAGTTTGCCTCGGCAGGCTCAGCCTGACGCTTACTGATCTCTCGAATGCGATCACTGGCATCTTCCAGCTGCTGCGATGACGTCTCGAACCGGGGCTGCAAAAACTGATGATAAACCCAGTCGTTGGCAATCGCTCCGAGCGGAATTAAAAATCTTACTAACAGCATAAAGAGCAGTGCACGACTGGCAAACGTTGCCAGCGCAGACGCCGCGCCATTGCGCCAGCGTGTCAACAGCCAGAACAACCCGGCACCGGCCAGCAGAAAACTGATGCCCTGCCAGCTGCTGATCTCCATCAGCACCTTCTGCATAGCAAGGGATCCGGTAGCAACCAGCATGACCAGCGAAAAACGCTCAACCAGATCGTTTATCGGATCGAGAATCTCCCCGGGGGCGAAATTGACACCGACACCGGCAGGCTGCACGGCGACCTCAGTCCCCTGAGCGACCGAGATCACGCCATTCAAGGTTCGGGCGATACCAAAGCCGATAGCTGCGCGAGTCAATGCACTGTCGATTTGCGACTCACCGGATTTATCAATCGGTTTTAAGAATGACACGGCGATCATCAGGCCGATCAAAAGCGCCATCAGAGAATATTTGAGAACCTGACGCCAGCCAACGGGGCGACTTTCAGCCCACTTACGCGCCAGCCAGCCGGGCTTTCGGGGTCTGGACGAACGCCGGTTCGCACCATGATGATGACCTGCGCTGACTTCGGCACGCAGGCGGGCATTCTGCGGGCGCTGCAGGCGCCGCTGTCTCAATTCAGGGTGATCGGCGTGAATTTCTGAACTCATCGTATCATTTGCCATGTGCTGGGGCGTTTGGCTGACTTACCAGCCTAGTGAAACGCGGATATCCCTACAGCGCTATAAAGATCCTTGATAAACGGTGCACTGTGCTGGCGTGCTTTTTCCGCACCAGCATCGAGCACTTTGCTGATTTCCTGCGGCTGAGCCATCAGTTCCACATAGCGTTCGCGCGGCTCATTCAGGAGAGAGTTTAGGTGTTCGAACAAATATTGTTTCATTTCACCCCAGGCTATTCCTTCTTCGTAGCGAACCCTGACATCATCGGCCTGTTGCTTCGTCGAAAACGCCCGGAAAATTTCAAACAGAGTGTTGCCATCCGCCTGTTTCGGCTCACCGGGTTCCTGCGAGTTGGTTTTAATCCGCATGATTGCTTTGCGAAATTGTTTTTCCGGCGCGAAAAGGGGAATAGTGTTGTTGTAGCTTTTACTCATTTTGCGCCCGTCAAGCCCCGCCAACACAGCGGAGGATTCATCAACAACGGCTTCCGGCAAGACAAAAAAGTCCCCGTAATGATGGTTGAATCGCTGCGCGATATCGCGTGCCATTTCGATATGCTGAATTTGATCTTTACCCACCGGCACTTTGTGAGCCTTGAACATCAATATGTCGGCAGCCATCAGCACCGGATAGCTAAACAAACCCATCGTAATGCCTTTATCCGGGTCGGGTGATCCGGAATCTTCATTCTCCTGAACGACAGCCTTATAGGCGTGCGCCCGATTCATTAACCCCTTTGACGTCTGACACGTCAACAACCAGGTCAATGCGGGAATCTCGGGAATGTCGGACTGGCAGTAAAAAACCGCTTTTTCGCTGTCCAGGCCCAGCGCCAGCCAGCTTGCAGCAATTTCCAGCCTGGACTGCTGCACCGCAGCAGGGTCGGTGTTCTTGATCAAGGCGTGCAAATCGGCAAGAAAGTAGAAATTTTCCGTGTCGGCACGCCTGCTTGCATCGATTGCCGGTTTTATTGCGCCCGCGTAGTTGCCAAGGTGGGGAGTACCACTGGTCGTGATACCGGTTAGATATACCTCTTTCATGCAGCGCGCTTCTCTTTGAACTTTCATGTTACTGGTCGACCATATTACCAGTAGTTCACCTATAATTTGTTAAAACTCAGTCTTCTACGTCTATAGTTTATTACGAATTCTACATATCAAACTCTACATGCCCGAATCAGGCCGTTTTGATGGGTTTTGCCGGTTTGATCGCGTCATTGGAAAAAAAATGTCAAGTGATTGGCGAACAACTTCAACGTGCCGCTATATTAACGTGCGACCACTATAAACCGAGACTGTTGTGTTTTTGATACATTGGGCGAAAGTGGGACTCGTGTCCCAGCATTTGGCACTAGTACGGGTTATCACAAAGATACCTCTGCACTGCGGCCAATGGCACACAGCGCAGTTAACAATGGGCATAGATTTTTAATGAGATACGGAAAACCAAAAATGACGCATCTCAACGATGAAACGGTATCTCGCCCTGTCTACCAGCAAGCATGAAAGTTAAGACCAATATGAACCGCCGCAAACAAGAACTCCGTGTTGCGATAGTGCATGACTGGTTACCACTGGTCGGCGGTGCTGAGCGCGTACTCGAGCAATTGCTGGCAGTCTATCCGCAGGCAGATGTGTTCACCCTTTTTGATTTTGTATCCCGCGACGATGCCCGGTTTCTGAAAGGCGTCTCGGTCACAACCAGCGTGCTACAGAAATTCCCCTTCGCAAAACGCCACTACCGCAACCTGCTGCCATTGTTTCCGTTTGCTATCGAGCAATTTGATCTAAGCCAGTACGATCTGGTCATCTCGTCCAGTTCAGCCGTTGCCAAGGGCGTTATTACCTCACCCGACCAACTGCACGTGTGCTACTGCCATTCCCCGATGCGGTACGCGTGGGATCTTCAGGCACAATACCTCGAGCAAACCGGCCTCAAAACCGGCATTCGGTCAATGTTCATACGCTACATACTCTTTCGACTGCGGATGTGGGATGTGGTCTCTGCAAACCGAGTTGACTCCTTCATCGCAAACTCGGGCTATATCAGTGCCCGAATAGCGAAAACCTATCGCCGAAACTCGACGGTTATTTATCCACCGGTCGATATTGATCGATTTCAGGTCAAGCAACACAAGGAAGACTTCTACCTTGCCGCTTCCCGACAGGTGCCCTACAAACGAATCGACCTCATCGTTGAGGCGTTCCGACAAATGCCGGACAAAAAGCTGATTGTTATCGGTGACGGGCCGGAGCACAGAAAAATCAAGGCTCTGGCAGGCGACAACGTCGAGATACTTGGCTATCAGCCTGATGCTGTCCTGATAGACTACCTGCGACGAGCCAAGGCGTTTGTCTTTGCCGCACAGGAAGATTTTGGAATCTTGCCGGTCGAGGCGCAGGCGTGTGGCACACCGGTGGTGGCTTTCGGCAGAGGCGGTGCCCGCGAGACAGTACTTGATAAATTTACCGGTTTGCTATTCGACGAACAAACCACTGAGTCACTGGTCGATGCGATCGCGCGCTTTGAACGACTGCAGGGTAACTTCAGAATCCCCGATATCCGCATTCACGCAGAATCTTTCTCAACCGAGCGCTTTAAAAGCAATATCAAGCGACATATTGACGACCAGTTCGCCAAAATGTGGAACACCAAAAATGCTCAAACACTGTCTGCCGACTCCGGCGATGCGGTAAAAAAATACCCGCACTAACCGCTGCCCGCTAGTGGCACACTTTTCGATAGCGACTCTTATGCATCCGGGGTTTTTCCGTAAACCCGTAAGACCCCGCATGATCTGATTTTCAGTTCGTGCCAGGTCGTCGCAGCGTTGCAATAGTTAACAATTGCCCGTGTAATAATCAGTCAGTCTCTGTATCGAACCGAAGCAACTACCCTATCGATGACTACCTCTAGAGTAAGCCACCATTTTTAAGGCACTAGGCGCAACTTTTTCAGGAGCGATGGTCACCATGGTGTGCCATTTCTTCACTCTTATGTTTCTGGCTAGAATGCTGGACGAAGAGTCTATGGGCATCTACTTCATTGCCATCATGGTAACGTTTTTACTCAAGTTACTGAGTGACCTTGGCGTCGATCTCTCTTTCGTCAAAAAATACCCGGAGCAATTGTTAAC
>CALKXD010000139.1 GCA_938003855.1 uncultured Granulosicoccaceae bacterium
AGTGGTTTTTCGTGTCTGCATAACTGAACAACAGGTTTACCAGCGGAAAACCCCATCAATACACCTATAGCGGGAAATCGATCATTTATAGTATTGCTCTTGATTGGTGCTTTGCAAAGTGCTGCGCGCTGGCTTGAGCTATTAGCGTTTGGTGTCTACGTCTATGATCTTACCGGGTCACCACTGCTGGTTACCCTGGTTACGCTGGTAAAAATTGCACCACTGGCGATATTCGGCCCGGTGGCAGGTGCACTGCCATCGCGGTACACACCCCGTGGACTGTATCTGGCCGGTATGATCCTGATGTTGCTGACAACATTGGCGGGGCTCGTAGCTGCGTGGTTTTTCAGCCTGTCGGTGTGGCAGGTGCTGCTGATCTCCTTCATTGGTGGATTATTCTGGGTGCTTGATTTTCCAGTTCGGCGTGCCTTGATCGGAGATGCTGTTCCGGTTAGCGTGCTTGGAAAAGCCATGGGAATGGACACCATTGCCAACAATGGGACGCGTATGCTTGGTCCGCTGCTTGGCGGGGCGCTGTTGCAATATGCCGGATTGATCGGCGTGTTGTTCACAGCATTGGTTTTCTACGCCATGTGCTTTGTATTGACACTGAAACTTCAGTTAGGCCGGGTGATTACCGGCAGTGCTGACACCCACGGCTTACTGGCGACGGTGCGACAGGGGATGCTTGTGGTGAGACGCGACCCGGTATTGCTGGGTACGCTGATGGTCACTGTTATTTATAACCTGTTTGGCTTTCCGATGTTGTCCCTGGTGCCGGTGTTAGGTCGTGATGAGTTGCAATTGTCGGCGTCGGTAATTGGTTTGTTGGCGTCCATGGAAGGGGCCGGTGCATTAATCGGCGGCGTATTGTTTCTAGCTCTGGGGCGTGTGAGCCAGTTTCGCAGAATCTATGTGCTTGGCGTTGCCGGTGGTCTGGTGTCTGGTTTGGTGTATGCCGTGAGTACCGGTGCACTGCTGATGGGAATGGCGTTGTTGCTGGTCGGGGTCGGCTCGGCGTGTTTTGCAGCGATGCAGTCAACATTGTTGATCCTGAATTCTCAGTTGCAGCATCGCAGTCAGGTTTTCGGCATGCTGTCTCTGAGTATTGGCACCGGGCTGATTGGATTTACTCAGATCGGATTGATAGCAAGTTGGCTCGGACCTCGACCGGCGTTGCTTATATCGTCGACGTTGGGATTGATAGCGCTGGTGGCTGTGTGCCTGCGGTGGTCACAACTAACGGCTGTACAGCCAGAGTAGTTGATCAAAAATACTGATCGTCGGGTAAGCGTCCGGGCAACAAGTGATTCGCATCGCCCGGGCGTAAGCCGGTTGCTTCTATTGCATGGGCGATAAACTGGTTGCAGTGACCCGGCTGACTACGATAGCGTCACGGTCGATCAATTCGCCAACACGATCCGCCATAGTGTTTAGCCAGGTATCTGATTTATAGACGGCCGCGTACAACCGCTCGCGATCCGCTTCGCTCTCGAATCGCCTAATCCAGAAATACACCGAGTCATCATCTTCGCCCCGGTAGCTGCCGCAGATAACCATACCCTGCGAAACTTGAAACGGAATGATTTTACTTTGCATGAAGTCGATCCATTCCTCCATCTTGCCTGGGCGGATGTGGTACTGCCTGATTTCAAAAAATGCCATAAGCTGCTTTCCCGTGAGAGATGAAATGTGGTGAAGTCACTGCCTACGTCGATTAGTAATCGAATCTAACCTTCGGGTCAAGGTTTACGCTGGCGGGAGTCTGCGCGGGATTAATGAGAATACAGTGTGATCTGCTAAACTGGTACTTTTTTGGAACACAGTGTGATTCTTGAGACTGAGCGCGTGGTTAGCCGTCGATGACTTTTGCGCAACTAAACTTATCCAGCCCGATATTGCAGGCGCTGACCGATCTTGACTACAAGACTCCAACGGCGATACAAAAAAAGGCCATCCCTGCGGTGTTGAATGGTCGTGACCTGCTGGGTGCTGCGCAGACCGGCTCGGGTAAGACGGCGGGCTACACGCTACCACTGCTGCAACGGCTAAGTGGTGGTCGGCTGGTGGCGGCCAACCAGGCGCGATCCCTGATTATTGTGCCAACCCGTGAGCTGGCTTGTCAGGTCGGTGACAGTGTGCAGGACTACAGTGCACATTTACCGCTGCGATCACTGGTGGTTTATGGCGGGGTAAAGATCAATCCGCAAATGCAAAAGCTGCGGCGCGGAGTTGATGTGTTGATCGCCACACCGGGGCGCTTGCTGGATTTGCATAGCAAAAATGCTGTTGCGTTCGGGCAGTTGGAAATTCTGGTCCTCGACGAAGCGGATCGTATGCTTGATCTCGGTTTCAGTGATGAGCTGCAAGAGATCATGCACAAGCTGCCGGTTAAGCGTCAGACGCTTTTGTTTTCGGCGACGTTTTCGCCCGACATAAGAAAGCTGGCTAAGTTAGTCGTGCATAAGCCGGTGGAAATTCAGATTGATGTTGCCAACAGTACTGTCGCTACTGTAAAGCAGTGGCTGGTGCCGGTTGATAAAAAGCGAAAATCGGATTTGCTGTTGCATCTGATCAGCCAGCATCAATGGCCAAGGTTGCTGGTGTTTGTGCGTGCCAGGAAAGACGCGGACAGGCTGGTTACGTTTTTATCGAAAGGCGGAATCCGCAGTGCTGCAATCCATGGAGACAAAAGTCAAAGTGTGCGAACCCGCGCGTTGGATGATTTTAAAAACAGCCGCATTACCGCGCTGATTGCAACTGATGTGGCCTCCAGAGGTATTGATATAGACCAGCTGAAACTAGTGGTGAACTTTGATCTGCCGAACGTAGCGACAGACTATGTGCACAGGGTGGGCCGTACGGCCAGAGCCGGCGCCGACGGCGAGGCCATATCACTGGTCTGTGCGGATGAACACAAGCAGCTGATCACCATTGAGCGGCTGATACAAAAGCTCATCGTACGTGAGTATGAGCCGGGATTTGAACCAGGCCATGAGGTGCCGGCGTCCAGGCTGGATACCCGACCTTTCAAGCCCCGTAAGCCGAAAAAGAACAAACAGGGTAAGGTCAGGGGGAACCTGTCAGTTGAGTCTGCGGCTGCGGGCAGAGGTAAGAAAAAACGGCGCAGTCGGCGTTGACTGATACTTCAGTGGCTGACTTTCGGGCTGACTAACCGGCCGTGATCTGAAGTGTGTCGGGGCAGGCAGGATTACACGACGATCGGCTGTTGTGAGTCTGTGATGGTGCGCAATACACTGATGGTGGTGGATTTTGACCGCCAGTCCGGTACTTGAGTGTTGCAAGCAGCGGCAGGAGTGCTGCGGCAATGAAATCCCGGGTTGCCTTTTGGCTTTGGTGTCTCACTGTGCCGGGTTGTGTTTTGCGGCCGAGCCCACCGGGCGTTACCAGTCTTCAGTCGGTATGATAGCGCCACTGTGTGCGATCACTCTCAGGGCGCAGCCATGGCCTGCAGACAAGGCTTCATCGTCTGATTGCCCGTTCATGGTCGCGTTTAGATATCCGGCATTGAAACTGTCGCCGGCTGCCGTGGTGTCGACAACATTAGCTGTGCCCGTGAGCGGAATGACGGTTTGTTCTGCGCCTGGCGCCAGGGATAACGGGCCTTTGCTGCCGCGTTTGAGAGCGCCACGGGTGATACCGTAGCTTTTAAGGCGTTGTAGTACCGCTGTTTCGTCGACATCGCCAAACAGATCCATTTCGTCGTCGATCGATGGCAGCGCTATATCTGCGATACGCCAGCCCGCCGCAACAGCCTGCTGAGCGGTTTGTCTGGACTCCCAGAGCGTCGGGCGGTAGTTGGAGTCAAAGGCAATTAGACACCCCTGTTGTTGAAAGCTGGATAATGCATCGAGTAACGCGATGCGTACCGCCGGTGGCAGTATTGCCAGGGTGATTGCTGACAGGTAGAGGAGGTCGAAGCCGTCCAGGGCGGTAAAGTCATGTGTGCCGTTACGTTGAAACAAGGTGCGAGCTGCTGAATCGTTACGCCAATAGCTGAAGGTGCGTTCGCCACTTGAGTCAGTGGTAATCGCATAGAGACCTACCAGTTTGTCAGCTGACCGGCTGATTGTTGCGGTGTTGATTGATTCCAGCTCGAGGAAATCAATCAGGCGAGCGGAGAGCGGATCGTTACCCAAAACGGTAGTGAAAGCGACGTCACTCGATTCACCTTGCAAGCGCTTTAGATAGATTGCGGTATTGAGTGAATCGCCGGCAAAACCGAGATCAACAGCCGAGCGTGAGTCGTTTCCCAGTGTCAGTTCGACCATTGCCTCGCCGATGCAGGCGATTCGATGCGTAGGGGTTGTGTTCAATGTGGTTCCTGGTGGGCCGGATTACCAGCCTTTATGGTAGCTAGAATAGTGCAGGTTTCGGGCAGGTGGTGCTGCTATTGCGCGGTTACTGTAACACTTCGGGTGCTAAAAAGAGGCAGAGCATACTTCAGGGTGACGTTAGCGGGCACTTCGGTCCTGGATGTTCGCTGAAGACTCTGTGCGGCAATACAAAACGCTTGTTTTTTGAGCAGCCACCATAACAAAATGCGTGTGGCTAAGTGGTCAGCTATTTATCCCAGGTTTTGTAATGCTGTTTCATATAGTCACAACCGCTGTTGACTATCTCGGCCAGCACGTGCAGGTCGATATCTGCCAGTTTGTTAATGTACAGACAGGATTTGCCGATTTTGTGTTTGCCTAGTCTGGAGAGAGGCTCTGAGTAATCCTGGTACCCGGGCATAATGTAAATGACCAGACTAGCCTTGCGTGCGGCAAAGCCAGTGATCATGGACTCGCCTTCGCGACCGCTCTCGTAGCGATAGTGATATCGCCCGTAGCCTATGATTGAAGGGCCCCACATAGCGGCTTTATAGCCCGTTTGCGTTGTAAACCATTTGAGTAATACTTCGGCATCCTCGCGTCGGGTGGGGTTTTCCAGAGTTTTAATGAAGTCAGCAGGTGATGTAAGTGTTTTGTGTGTTTTCAGCTTGCTCATTGCTAATGAACTGGTGTGTGGGTGTGCATCAGTTTAACAATATTCGGTAGTGGTCTCCAGCAGATTCACTAATCGACGGGTTTCAGTGGCACACGCCGGTTCATTGATTAGTGCTTGCACAGGGTTGACGATGCCTGTTGTATAGAGGATTGATGATAAAAAACGGCCCGGTATGCTGCTGCATCGGTTGATACTGCGAGTGACTCCAACAGATACTGCTGCGGTTAAAATAATGTGATGCACTGTTGCAGCGAACTTTGTTGGTGTCAGTCAGGTTGATGTGGAAGCGTGTTGTGTTCCCCGGTCAAGAAAGTCCCCGTCAATGATCATCAGCGTCGCACCCTGGTCTGTAACAGATCTATGAGAGTTCATTTGGTCGGACACGACATAGGACATTCCTGCTTTGAGCGTAATGTTGTCACCGTCAATTTGCTCGGTGACAAATTCACCGCTCAGGCAGTGGACTATATGGCCGATTTCACACCAGTGATCAGCCACGTAGCCTGCTGAGTACTCGACGATGCGAATCCGCAAGCCGGGAAGTAGCCGTGTTTGCCAGTAGGCTATGCCACTGTCACCTGCATGCTCTGTGCGAGCAACAGCAGTCCAGTCTATAGATTGGAATGCTATAGGGAATTTGGTCATTTTAGTTTGATCTCTTCCGGCAAGTAAAATGCGAAGGTGAATTGGCACCGGAGACGGCTAGCGACCCAGTAACGATTGGATCCTTAAAAAGGCGGATTTCCCGTTTGTGGCGCCTAGCTTGAAACTGATGTTATTTTTGCCGACCCGCCGTGTGAAAATTCCGGCTATAGAGGTACCTTCAGGACTGATGTCATCCCTTGCATTGTGTGTTAACGAAACAGACATACCCGGGACTATATTGTACCGGATACCAACTGTACCGCCGATGTCGTCGGTGATGTCACGGGTTGCCGATTCGCGCTGCCGCCACTTCAGGTTGCCTGTGAATCGGACCGGTAGAGACGGCAGATTCTTTGCGAAGGAGTACCTGGCTTCCAATTGCGTGTGAATGCTCTCTGCGTTTCTATAGCCTAAGTGAATTGAAGAAGCAAATGATGTTGTCGGAAGCCCGTATCGCAGACCCACGCCGATGTCATTTCTTGTGTGGCCATTGGGTTGTTCAATGTTGGTTGTTTTCAGCAGGAGTGTAGAGTGCTTTTTCAATGGCATTCTGTAGGTCAGTCCGTACTTGTTAAAAGCAACACCGTTGTTATTCGATACCCGTTCACTGCGAATGTAGAGGTGGTGGCCGGAACTCATCTGCAGGCCGATATCAGCTGTCAGTGATTTTCTGTTTTTTGAGTCACGATACTCTGAAGCGCTATATAATTTGAGCGAATTCAGGCGGCCTTGCCGGGCCGGTGCGGGTAAGTCAGTTAAATACCTGTCAGTGGCGGCTACCCGGGGAGTGGCTGCAGGTGGCGTGTTAGCCAATACCGTAAAAGAGGTGAAGCAACTTGCTGCCAGCAACGCGAAGGTTCGTAGGAATATGAAAATCATCAATTCGTGACTCCAGTCCATGGGAACTAGGAAACTCAAAGATTCCAGCGGATAAACTAAAGCCTACAGATTCTTATAATTCTGGGGGGAAAGTTGTCTCCTTTGTCACTTATTGCCTGCCGTGGTTAAGGGGAATCAGGATCGGGCGTGATTTGGAGTATCCCGTAACGGTATACCGTATAAGTCATGGGAAGCTTGTCTCGTGCTTGGGAGTATCAGAGCCCGTTCGGATGCGTCGGCATTTACCGTGGGGCTTATCTGGTACACAGACATTTCCCTGCCAGCCACCGTTGCGGTTCGCAATGATCGGTTTATCTGGTTGTTTCACTATGCAATTATGCGCGAAAACGCACGGTTTGCCGATGAGCAGTAAATGCCGGCAGGGAATGGGCGAGACTGAGGTAGATTCAGGCGTCGACGAGATCGATGGTTCTGGTCGGTTTAGAGGCCTTTGTGTTGGCTGCGAGTCGCTTTTCCAGCCTGGCCGCACTCATGGGCTTGGCCAGGTAAAATCCCTGTAGTTCATTACAACCGTTTTTTTGAAGCCAGTCTAGTTGATCGTGGGTTTCGATGCCCTCTGCGACTACCGTCATGTTGAGCATTTTTCCCAGCGACAGGATCATATTGAGTATTGCCGGTTTATCAATGCTCTGCACAAATGCCTTATCGATCTTCAGGCAGTCGATCTCAAATGACTGCAGATAAAAGAGATTGGAGTAGCCAGTCCCGAAGTCATCGATTGCGGTTCGCACGCCGATTTTGTGTAATCGCTCGAGAACTGCTGCAACATGGGGAATATCATCGATCAACATCGATTCTGTAAGTTCGACTTCAAGTAGTCTGGCGGGACAGCCGGTGTCATGCAGTACCCGCTTAACATCGTCGACAAAACTTCGGGCGCTGAACTGTCTGGCGGATATATTCACCGACACACGTATACCCAGACCGATCCGGTTCCAGTAAGCGGCTTGTCTTGCCCCTTCACGAAGTACCCAGTCGCCCAGTTCATTGATTAATCCGGTTTCCTCTGCCACCTCTATAAATGAGCCCGGGTACAACAGGCCTCTTACCGGGTGTTTCCAGCGTATCAGTGCTTCTGCACCGGCGATGGTGTTGCCGTCGATGTTGAAGCGTGGCTGGTATTCGAGTATGAATTGCTCGTGCTTTATCGCTAGCGCCAGTTCCTGCTCCAGTTGTGTGCGATGCTTGACATCGACCAACATTTGATCGTTGAATATGCGGTATTGATTACCACCATTCCCTTTTGATTGATACATGGCAATATCGGCGTGTTGTAACAGGGTTTCGGCATCGCCTGCATCCTGTGGGTAGATGCATATTCCGATGCTGGGGGTAACCCTTAGCATTGAGCCATCGATAGCGATCGGTGAATTGAGTTTATCAATGATGCATTCGGATAGTGCTGTCAAATAGCTGTAGTCTTCAACGGATTCGAGTAACAATAGAAATTCGTCGCCGCCAAGTCTGACCAGCGTCAATTGCTTGTCCGCACACTGGCTTATGGTTTCGGCCACCCGGACCAGAAGTTTGTCGCCGACAGAATGACCGAGAGAGTCGTTAATGTTTTTAAAACGATCGAGATCAATATAAATGACTCCGACAGAAACCCCGGGTCTGGTTGAGATCTCTGCCAGTTGTTCGTGAAGATAAAGACGATTGGCAAAACCGGTAAGAGAATCTGTACGGGCCTGCATGTGGGAATCACGTGCGCCGTTGTGAAGCCGGGTAATATCGGTTTCGGACACGAGTAGAGAGTTCTGACCCGTAAGGGCATCGCGACTCTGCCGGAAGTGTAGCTTGTGGCGTTTCGGTCCGGTGGCGGTATTGACCAGGGCTTCAATCTGGAATTGATCAGTGCCGGTGACGTTGTCTTGTACAGATTTCCAGTCCAGTGGCTCGATGAAGTGGTCGGCCAGGTTGGACAATTGTACTGGCAGCATGGTGCGTGCTGCCGGATTGCAGTAGAGCAAATCCATATCTGCGCTGTACATTGATATCATCAACGAGGTGTGTCGTAGTGCCTCGGTACTGCGTAGTGTCTCTGAATTACTGTGTAAATCCTGTCCAAGGCACTCCACCAGCATGGCGTCACGGCCGTCATCGAGCTGGATTCCGCGATACTCCAGAAAGCAGTGGCGTGGAACGCCGCGCGGGTAGATAGTCCAGCGGTCAAAGTAACTGGTATTTCTATGCAGTTGAGCGCGGATGTTGGTTAGGTGATCGGTCACAGTAGCGGTTGTGTCCCGGCCCATCTTGCGAGAAGCCAGTTCGGTGCAGGAGGCTGCATCCCACAGTTCCAGAGCTCCGCTGTTTGCCCAAATGACCGACATCGCCTCGAAGTCGAACACCCAGATTGGTGTTGAGAGGGTTTGATAAATTAACAGTGTCGGTTTGAGGCTCCCCAGTGCTTCTGGTAAATCCATTGACGAAGGTCTCGGTGGCTTTAGATGAATAGACATCAACTGTGACGGGCACGGGGCATTGCATTTATCGGGCCATTAGAGCGCAGTTCTTGTAATACATTGCCTGGAAATTCCGCTGTTTTATCGCGGGGCTGCGGTGTATTCAGGGCGCACTGGTACCTGATTTATGACACGGGAAAGGGGCATCTCTGTACTGTAGCTGACAAGCGGAAGGTGACAACTTTATTGTGGGATCAGTCCGTTGCCTGACCGGTTTTCAGAGGCGGGGTTGTGGTCGGGCACGGCGTTGCGGTAACCGCCGGACACGGCGCTGGAGTGTCCAGCGCGAGAGTGTCGATTGCAGCTTTCGACAGCGTTATCAGGCGTTAACCGGGAGCTGTTTCCTCTGCCAGATTTGCGCGAGTAGCACGGGGGCGGAGATAAAGATCGCTGCGATGTCACTGTGCCACCCGGGCGCCACAAGCATTAAGCCGGCGATTGCCATGAGTATCCGCCACAGCGGATTGAGCGCCGTCATGAAGTAGCCTGCGACGGCTGTGGCTATGGCAAACACACCAATGGCGCAGGTGATGGACACTTGCAGGAAAGATGTGATCGTAAAGTACTCTGGCAGAACAATCAGTATGGTCGGTGCGTAGACGAATACCATGGGTACCATCAGCTTGCCTATGCCCAGCGTGAATGCACTTAAGCCGGTGCGAAATGGGTTGGCCCCGGCGATGCCTGCCGCGGCGTAGGCCGAGGCGCATACCGGCGGTGTGATTTCCGAGATGACTCCGTAATACAACACAAACATATGTGTGGCCAGGGGCGGTACACCGAGTTGCGCCAGAGCCGGTTGTGCTACGGCGACCAACATAATGTAGAGTGCAGTGGTTGGCAGGCCTGCGCCCATCAGAATACAGGCAATGGCTATCATGACCAGCGATAAAAACTGCTGTATGTTTGCCTGCTCGATAGCCAGCAGACTCCAGTCAAACAGGGTGTAGAGGTTCTCCGCCATATCGGCGGCCCCGGATGTCACCATAAACCCCAACCGGAAGCCAACGCCGGTGGTATTGATAACACCGACGACTATGCCGACAGCCGCCGATGCAGCCCCCACGGCCAAGGCGTATTGAACACCGACGTTTAAGCTGTCGAACAATTCGGTGAAGGTTTGCCTTTCGCGTTTATGCATCAGGCCGATAATTACGCAAGCGGATAATACGCCACCCATTGTGGGGGAAAAACCACCACCGCTCATGGGCGATACCTTCCAGAATATAAAGGCCAGCAGTGCCAGTGGTACGATCAGCGTCAACGGCTTACTGAAACTGCTGAAGCCGACCACGATGCATAGCATCAGGCCTATAAAGGCAGCCATATTAGGGGTATAACCAGAGAATAACACCACCAGTAGAGCGACCAGTGGGATGATGGTTGCCCAGCCGTTACGCCATACTTGCAGCAGGTGTGGGAGTTCTTGTTTGGTGTAGGTGCGCAGACCAAGCCGTTTGGCGGTGAAATGTACAATGGAAAGTACACCGATATAATGCATCGAGGCCGGAACTATTGCGGCGATAACAATGGTGGTATAGGGAACTTCCAGATACTCGGCCATCAGGAAGGATGCCGCCCCCATAATAGGCGGGGTTATCTGACCACCGGCGCTGGAGGCCGCTTCTACACCACCGGCAAAGTGGCCCGGGTAGCCCATGCGTTTCATGTTCGGGATGGTCAGTGAGCCAGTCGATACGGTATTGGCTATGGATGACCCGGATATGGTGCCGAAGAAGGCTGAGGACACAACACTGACTTTGGCCGGTCCACCGGTGTAGCGACCGGCGGCGATCATGGCATTGTCGACAAAAAATTGCCCCAGCCCCATTCTCTGTGCAACCACGCCAAACAGCACAAAGTGGAATACCACAGTAGATACTACCCACAGCGTAACACCGAAAATGCCTTCGGACGGGAAGTACATATTGTTGACGAACTGGCGCCAGTCGACTCCGGGGTGCTGTAGAATCTGAACAGGGATGTGTGGGCCAAGTAGTGCGTAGGCGACAAAAACCAGAATAATAAGTGGCAGGATGATGCCAATTGTGCGACGTGCGATTTCCAGCACAGCCAGCACCAGAAAACTTCCTAGAACCACGTCAGGGGTGGTGGGGTTACCTTGTCGAAGCGTTTGTTCCGGGATATCGAACATGACAAGACCCCGCCACGATAACCATAGGAACAAGGCTGCAATAATGCCGAGTACCATGAGAACCCAGTCGTAGAGCGGGACATTGCCGTAGCGCAAAAGTGTGTTTGGTTTCCAGTTGAGTGCTTCGGTTTTTTTAAATAAAGGAAAGCCGGCAAATATAAATACAAACAGTCCGGTTAAATGAATGCCCATGTGAACATGATCAACCGGGGTGCCAAAACCCGCGGTCCAGATATGGTATGCGGCAAATACAATGGTGCCCCAGTACAACAGTGTTGCGAGGCGTGGGCCATTGTCCCGGGTCAGCAATGCGCTGTCGTATTTTTTCTCCAGCGCTTCTACGGATTCAAGATCCAGTGTTGCTGTGGTGTGTCGATCTGTCATTGTTGTCCCGTTCGCGTGGCACAAGGTTCCGGTAGAACAAAAAAACCGGTGACCGGTTCAGTACTGGCTGAACCGGATCACCGGTCGTTTTTTTTTCTGCTTGATGCAGCGATTTCTACATCAGGCCTTTTTCCTTGTAGAATTTTTCAGCGCCCGGATGCAATGGAACACCAATGCCGGCAACCCCGTCGAGCGCCGTTTCCAGAGTGATAACCTTGCCTTTCGCATGGCCGTTGTCGAGCAGTTTACGCGCAGTGTCAGACCACATGGCTTTGGTGATCTGGTAGATGAGTTCTTCGTCCTGGTTTGCATTTGTGACCAGGATGCCGCTGACAGCAACGGTATTGACGTCGTAGGTAACACCCGGGTAGGTGCCCGCTGGAATCGTCGAGGGGATGTAGTACGGGACAGTTGTGTTGGCTTTTTGAACTTCTTCATCGCTGAAGTTGTACAGTTCCATACCCTTTGTGTTGTCGAGTTGAATCATCGCTGCGACCGGTGTACCGGCGGCATAGAAATAGGCGTCGAGCTGGCCATCCGCCAGTCGCTCAGCACTCTGTGAATTATTGAGTTCTGCCTCGTCGATGTTGTCTCTGTTGACACCGTGATCACCGATGATCAGCTCAACTGCAATCTGGGTGCCGGAACCGGCCTGGGCGATCCCGACCCGCTTACCTTTGAGATCGGCAAGGTTACTAAGCGATGCACCTTTGGGCATCACCAGGTGCAGATCCTCAGGGTAGAGGTTGGCGATGATGCGCAGGTCCGGCTTGGCGTTACCTTCGAACTTCCCGATGCCGTTGTAAGCGAAATGCAAGGTGGCTGCGCCGGAAAGGCCGGCTTCCATTTGTCCGGCCTGAATGGCGTTAACGTTGTGCGCGGACGCATTGGTCGACTGTGCCATGGCCACCAGTCCGGGCACGCCGCAGTTGCCTCCCTGGTCGCAGGCCCGTGAGCCGGGGGGGTTGGAGATTGCATTGGCGATGATACCTCCGATCGGGAAGTAGGTGCCGCCGGCACCACCGGTACCTATGCGAAAGAACTTCATGTCTTGCGCTTGAGCAAGCGGACTTGCCACAGCGGCGCTGAGTAGCGCGGTGGCAAGAATATTTCTGAATTTCAACATGTGTTATTTCCTCTGGGTTGAATGCGTGATGGCAACCTGCCTAACAAAATAGTCTGTGTGCCGACTGTTCAGTTGCTTGCAGGGTAAACTAACAATCGAAGGTTGTAAATCGGCGCGGCGGGCAACAACGACGGTGGTATCGAGTACTGCAGGGTATGCACTGAAACCGGAAACGGGGGGGGGTTACAGCCGGTTGGGCCGCATGCAACTGTGGCACTTTGCGATAGGTATTATTGGCGGTTGAGCCGCGTGATAGTTACTCAGGCGCAGAGTGTAAACCGTCTGCAGTTGTCTCACATGATGTGCTGAGCTATGTGTTTTGATTGGCGATTCTCTCGCGCCAGCTGACAAATAAACCAGCGCCACTGATCATAAGCATGCCGGCTATTTCGGTGGGTTGTGGTATGTCCCGCCAAAAAATATAGCCCCAGATTGTTGCGAAGATCAGGTAGCTGTAGTCAAACGGCGCAAGCATAGATGACTCGGCGCTCTGGTAGGCTTTTCCAAGCCCCAGGTTTGCCAGTGAGTTTAATACTCCGCAAAGTGCAATGACGCCTGCCACCCACCACAGAAGTGGCTGCCACGAACGATACAGATACGGATTCATCGCGGTGATTGCATCCGGCAGGGGAAACAACCACAGCAGGACGAGTCCGCTGGTACTGGTGATAATTAAAACAACGTTGGTTGCCATAACCATGGCCATGGGAGACTCTTCCCGACACAGGCGGCGAGTACATAAGACAAACAGGGCATAAAAAAATCCGGCGCTCACCGGCATCAGGGATGCCAGGCGGAAACTATCTGCACCGGGACGCAGTATTAGCAACGTACCTATGAAGCCGGCAATGATAGCTATCCATCTGCGGGGGCCGACATGCTCTCCGGGGAGCAGCGACGTTAGTACGGCGACAAACAGCGGAAACGTATATAGCCCACCGGCCATCTCGGTGAGCGTCAGTAGTGGAGCGCTGCCGATAAACAGCAACGTCGCGGTCACTTGCAACAGGCTGCGCAGTGCCACGCGGCTGAGCCTTTTCGGACGAAGTAAGCCGGGTTCGGCCATCCATAAAATGATGCAGATGACGACGCCAAGGTTGACGAAGGAACGGAGCAACTGGAATTGCCAGATGGTGACGTGCACTGACAGGTACTTTGACAGGGCGTCCTGAAGCCCGAGCATGAGCAGGGAGCCGAGCATTAGGGAAATGGCAAGCGCTGGCTGATCCGTACCGCTGTGTTTGAAAAAGTGAATGACGAGCTCCCGACCACAGTCAGGTCAACAGTTTGCTGGCATGCCAGTTGGCTGACGATCAGGCCGTAAAAGTGGAAAATCGTGCAGGCTGGGAGTGTATCTGTTGAGGTAGTATGATGCTATTTTTTCTACACAGGCGCCCGTCAATATGCCCATCACTAACCGCTATGCGGACTTACACCAAGAGATAACCGGTTGGCGGCATGATTTTCATGCTCACCCGGAACTACTTTTCGACGTACACCGTACGGCGGCGAGGGTAGCTGAACTTCTGCGAGAGTTTGGCTGTGACGATGTGGTTGAGGGCATCGGACGCACCGGAGTGGTGGGGGTGATCAAAGGAGCTTCGACTAGCAGTGGTCGTGTTACAGGTCTGCGCGCCGATATGGACGCTCTGCCGATCGATGAAATAACCGGGGTTGATTATGCTTCCGGGACACCTGGAAAGATGCACGCCTGCGGCCATGACGGGCACACTTCTATGTTGCTTGGGGCTGCGAAATATCTGACTGAGACGCGGAATTTTAATGGTACGGCAATTATGGTGTTTCAGCCGGCTGAAGAAGGCGGGGCAGGTGGTCTTGAAATGTGCCGTGATGGCATGATGGATCGATTTGGAATTCAAGAGATCTACGGTATGCACAATATGCCGGGTCTTGCTGTCGGGCATTTTGCGATACGACCGGGTCCATTGCTGGCGTCGTCGGACGAGTTCGAGATTATTGTCACCGGCAAAGGCGGGCACGCCGCCGAGCCGCATGCGGCAATTGATACGACGCTGGTGGCGGCGCAAATTCTGGTGTCTTTGCAGTCGGTCGTGTCGCGCAATGTAGACCCTATAAAGAGAGTCGTGCTGACGGTAGGTACTTTTAATACCGATAGTGCTGCCAGTAATGTCATTGCGCACGAGGCTCGCATGCAAGGCACAGTCCGCACCCTGGACGCAGAGTACCGCAAGTTTGCGGAAACACGTATTCGAGAGATAGCACAGGGAACCGCGATGGCCTATGGCGCTAAGGCCGAGGTTATCTGGCAGCCGGGCTATCCTGTGACGTTTAACAGCGTTGAGAATACGGCTTATGCGGTAGCGGCGGCGAGGGCAATCACACCCCATGTGGAAGACAACGTTGATCCCATTCTCCCTGCAGAGGATTTTAGTTATATGCTGGAAGAACGGCCCGGTGCCTACATTTTTCTAGGTAATGGTGATACTGCAAAGTGTCATCACCCTGCCTATGATTTTGATGATAATGCGATTCCTTTTGGCGCGAGTTGGTATTCAGGAATGATTGAAAGCAGAATGCCCAATGAGTGACAGGGACGTCCACGTCCTGCATTTGTATCCGTTTTAACTGAATTCACTGATAGTAGAGTGGCCTGGCCGCTACTCAAGGTAGGCGCGCGCGGGCCGATACCCTTGGTGTTGTAACACTCGGAGAAAAGGGTTGGCGTCTAAGGCAGGCAAGTGTCTTTACCCGCCACGGCAGGTTTGCAGTCTTAACCTACAAGCGGCCATTTTTCGGGGGGTTGGAATAATTTGCAGTGGTTGAGTAGACATCTTTCATTGGTGCGTATCGGGATGCGATGTACTTAACTTAATGTTTGTTGTTTAAAATCAGTGACAGGAATACGTGTGCCTAGCCAGTCGAACCTAAAATTAGTGGAAGCGTCAGAATTTGCAGAGGAGCCAGTAGAGGCGCTGTCTTTTTCTGAAATGACAAGTCAGTACACGAAAGAGTGTGTTATCCCGGATACGCCCTGGGTGTCAAAGCTGAATCTGGAAACCCCGCGCCGAAACGTTAACAGCTTGCCAAGGTACTATCGACTGTCTAAACGGTGTGTGGATATAGGTGGTTCGATATTTCTTGCTGTGATGCTGGCGCCGGTCTGGTTGGTGGTGCCGCTGCTGATCAAGCTTACCTCCGGACCCGGCCCCATCATATATCGTCAAACACGAGTCGGGCTCAATAACAGAACTGAGTCCAGAAGTCGCCGTGATCGCAGCCGCAGCACAGCGGGCAATGTTGCCCCTATCGACGGTCAGCGACGGAGTAGCAGTCAGGATCGGCGACAGACAGCGGGTTACGGTAAGCCGTTCACGCTGTATAAGTTCCGGACCATGCGCAATGATGCAGAGAAGGATGGCGCTCGCTTCGCACAGTCGAATGACAGTCGGGTGACGAAACTCGGCAAGTTTATGCGCAAGACCCGGATAGACGAAATACCTCAGTTGGTCAATGTGCTGCGCGGCGAGATGAGTCTGGTTGGCCCGCGTCCTGAGCGACCGGTATTTGTTGAGAAATTGTCCAGGGAAATACCTGATTACTTAAACCGGTTGGGTTTACGACCGGGTCTGACTGGTATCGCGCAAATTGAAAACGGCTACGATAACGACACTGAGAGCTTTCGTCGTAAGGTAGCCTATGACCTGCAATACCTGCAGAACTGCAATAATAGAAATGATCTGAAAATACTTCTGCGTACCATCCACGTTGTCGTTACAGGTAAAGGCGCTATGTAGCGTTTGACAACTTTAGGTGTGTCCGGCGTTTCCTGGTCCGGCGGTATCTTCTGCAGGTGGTCAAGTTGAAGATTTCGTGCGTTCTGCGTTAAGGCTGATGATATTGCCCGTCACCATTAGTGCTGCCCCGCCAATCAGCCAGACATCTATAGATTCGTCGTAAAGTATTGCCGCTGCCATGGCGATCACAGGCAGGCGCAGGAAGTCGATTGGCAGGACAATTGAGGCGTCCCCTTGTGATAGCGCCTTAGCCAGGCAGTAGTGCGCGCTCAGCGCCGTCAGGCCGACAACCACTACCCACGGCCACAGTGACAATGGCGGTATAGTCAATGTTGGCCAGGCGGCGACCGCGCCAATCGGTAGTTGAATCAGTGTCATATAGAACAGAATTGTCAGTGGTGTGTCGGTGGCAATCAGGCTTTTGGTACTGATGTGTGCGATTGCATAGCAGACGGCGCTGGCCAATACAGCGAGCATTGCTGCCGTGATCGGGATCACACCCGGTCGGAGAATAACGATAACCCCTAAAATACCCATGGCGAGCGCTAGGCATCGGGTGATTGTCAGTTGTTCCTTTAGAAATACCACCGCCAGTAACAGACCCCAAAGTGGCACGGTAAACTCCAGAGCGAACACCTGGGCCAGAGGCAGAAAGGCGATTCCGTAGAACCATCCAAACTGTCCACCGTAGTGAATCAGGTTGCGCATAAGGTGAGCGGGAAGTCGGTTGCTCCGTACCTGCTGCCAACCGTTGTGCTGCAGTAGTAGACCCACCACCACGATACCGACAAGACTTCTAAGAAACAGGATGCCATAGGTATCGACTTCGGCGGACAGCTCGCGCCCGGAGATCCCCATCAGTGTGAATGAGGCAATTGCACCGGCCATCCATGCGGCAACTGCGATAATAGTGGTCATGGATTGATGCTGTTACCAGGTAGAGGTGTCGAAGTTGCCGGTTGTGGCGATTAATGATTATTAGTCGCGCGATAGACCGAATTTATCCAGCAAGGCAGAGAGGCGTGTGCGTGCGCTTTCCTTGCGTTGGATGTTTTTATCAATCATCTGCTGATTGAAGGCACGGCAGGATAAACCGTGGTCGGGCATTGAGGCCTGGTGATGATCAATGATGATAACATCGCGGTTGTCGAGTAGCGGGTCTATTGCTGAGATTGGCAGCGGGCAGTGCACGGCAAACCAGTTATCCCGTACTGTCGGGTCGAGATTCACCATTGCTTGTTGCCAGCGCGTGTCGATATCGAGTTGCACCAGTACATGCCCGGGTTCGATGGTCGCTGTGTGGATCGTTGCCGTACCACAAAACTGTCGATCCTTGTAAAAGCTGTCTACCCAGTTTTGCAACGGCACAGTGGCGGGTGGCTGACTGTGTGCGCTGCCTGAAGCCACCGCTGCAGCGGTGAAAAACAAATAGAGAATAAACAAGGGCATGACAGCGAGTGTTGTCGGTTTCGGTGTGGCTGTCAAGCCGCAGGTACTGTCCTGTGACTGTGTCGCAATCAGGCCGCGCAGTGCCGTGCAACAACACTGTCTGGAGCCGTTCTGTCCAGCGTATCAACCGTGTTTAGTCCCGCTGCTAAAAGGCGAGCCTGTATGTCGTGAGTTAGCAGGTGGTGTTATCGACTCAGCCGATGATGTTGGCAGGCCTTGCGTCGAGGTGCCCGGATGGACGCCATCTTAGACAGGTTGTTGTCAATGCGAGTACTATAGAAGACGCTGCCGTCATACGCCAGTGGCGACCGACGCTACCTGTCAGTGGACCTGCAAAATCGGGCTTTACGAAGAAAATACTATGAATGCAGACAATCCACGTTTATTGCTGCTCGCGCCATTGGTTTTTTTATGTCTGTGGTCTGGTGGCTATGTTGTAGCAAAGGTTGGCTTGGCCTATGTAGAACCGATGACATTTCTGGTTATTCGCTACGCCACGGTAGTTGTAATCATGTTGGTGATGTTTCTTTTGATCAAGCCGCCGTTGCCGGAGAGACCGATTGACTGGGTGCATCTGGCTGTGGTCGGGTTTCTTATCCAGGCGGTCTATTTCGGTATGTGCTACCTCGGTTTCACGGCGGGGATAGCCGCTGGCACAATGGCGCTGCTTATGTCACTGCAGCCGATACTGGTTGGGATGGTGGCACCGCGCTGGACCGGCGAGATCATTGGCTGGCGGCGGTGGAGTGGTTTGGCGCTCGGGTTGTCCGGTACGGTAGTGGTGATAGCCGCCCGATCAGAGATAGAGCCGCCGACCGTCTTTGGATTAACCTGCGCAATGCTGGCGTTGGCCGGCATTACCGGCGGCACGTTGTGGGAGAAGCGCTTCGGAGTATCCCACCATCCGGTCACTGCTAACCTGATCGGCTATGCCGCCGGGTTGGCCGGGGTGGTGCCTGTGATGCTGATGCAGGAGACCATGCAGGTAAACTGGACCTGGTCGTTTGCGGCCGCGTTAGCCTATCTGGTGATTGGTAATTCCGTTATTGCAGTAGGACTCCTGTTGGCAATGATCAGAGCCGGAGACGTGAGCCGTGTGTCTGCGTTGTTTTTTCTGATACCTCCGTTGGCGGCTGTTTTTGCCTGGGGAGTGCTTGGCGAGGTTATGCCGCCAATTGCCTGGGGTGGAATGATTATCGCGGCGGCGGGTGTTTATCTTGCCACCCGGCGGCACCCCGACAATGCCGGGCCCGCCTGACTATTTGGTTCGGGCCTGTTGTGGTTGAATAGGCAATTTCACAGCGGCAGCGGGTTTAATACCTGCTTTCAGCGATGCGCCGCCAGTGCTCTCTAAAGTTGACTTGAACGGCACAATAATTTTCTGTTGACGGGCTTTGGACGGCCGATAAGTTGGTAACATGCTGAGCATTATTGGCGTACTGATTAGAGTTACATGATTTTAAAAGACACTCCACTACACTTGGCCGGGACGCTGTGCGCAACTCTGCTACTTACAACATCTCCTTTGTTTGGTGACGGCGTTGGTCATCATCATGATGATGTCGGAGTGGCGACGCAATCCAGTGCCAGTTGGCCTGTAAAACGCGAGACCGCCTCGTGGCCATATCAGTCACGGGTTATTAAAGCTGGCGAAAATACCCTGGGACAACCTGCGGTGTTCGGGCAGTGGTCGGATGTCATGTCGTGGCCGGTGATCGCGGTTCACGCTAACTTGCTGCCTAACGGCAAGGTGCTGGCGTGGGATGCGACTCCCGATGATTTTGACGACGATCCACACACGGCCGAAACCTTTACCACACGTGTGACGCTTTGGGATCCACAGGACAATTCCCATGTGTCGACCAACAACGATACCAACTCAGACCTGTTCTGCGCCGGGTCCGCGCACATGTGGGATGGTCGGATTCTGTTTGCCGGTGGTGACACCGGCCGGGCGGGTTTAAATGGCCCGTTGTCGAATACCAGCATCTATGATCACGTCACCAACACCTGGCGTCAGGTCGCGAACATGGCAGCGCCTCGCTGGTACTCTTCGCTGGCTGCACTACCCAATGGGGAACTGCTAACCTACGGGGGCACCTACACGCCGGTCCCGGTGGCCGAGGTTTTCACTTTCGAGGAGACATGGCGGTCATTGATATTTGACCCACCGGAATGGGCATCGATTGATTACCAGTGGCTGCAGGCAACCCCGGAAGGGAAAGTGATGTCGTTCGGGCCACAGCGGTCCCTTGCCACCATCGATACAGAGGCTAACGGGTCGGTGACGCTGGGGGCTTACCGCGATGAATTCTCAGAGCGTCGCTACGGCAGTTATGCAATGTACGATATTGGCAAGGTGCTGGTTGCCGGTGGTGCCAACAGCAATGGCCTGGAGCCTTCCTATAAATCATCGGTTGTTATCGATACCGCCACTGGTCAGTCTACCGATACCGGTTCTCTGGGTATTGGCCGGACGCAACATAACCTGACTATTCTGGCCGACGGGTCGGTACTCGCCACTGGCGGTGCGGATGATGGCCCGGTGCTGGTGAGTATGGATGGCGCCGTTTTTCGCCCGGAGATCTGGTCACCTGAAACCGGTCAGTGGCGATACATGAACGACATGCAGATCAACCGCCAGTATCACTCTATAGCCTTGTTGTTAGCTGATGGACGAGTCCTGTCCGCGGGTGGCGGGTATTGTGGCACTTGTGCAGAAGTGGGCTACGAAGAAAAAAACGCAGAGATTTTTTCACCGCCGTATTTGTTTTCTGATGGTGACACGCTGGCTGTAAGGCCGCAGATTACCAGTGGGCCGTCTGTCCTGGACTACGATCGTGCGTATTCCTTTACTACTGACCAGGCCCCCGGAATTTCGAAAGTGCATCTGATCAAACCCGGTGCGGTGACGCATTCGCAGAACCAGGATCAGCGACTCATTCCGTTGCAATACACCAGTAACGCGGGGTCGGTGACTGTAGCATCACCTGAAAACAGAAACATCGCCCCTCCGGGGCACTACCTGTTGTTTCTAGTGAACGATGAAGGTGTGCCATCAGTTGGCAAAATGATAAAAGTTGGTCAGCCGCTTGTTGCCTCCGGTGATATTGTTTCCAACGCGGTGCGGGCCGGAGAGACAGACAGTTACGCGATTGAGTCGTCGGATCAAGATGCCGCCTTGCTGGTCTCTATGACCAATGTTGCACCCGGCACCAGACTGTCCGTGGTAGGCGATGCGAGCACCGGTCAGGTAACCGCTGAATGTAATGCCGCTGCAGTTGCACAGACCGTGGAATGCCGGCTATCGAACCAGGTGGCTACTCGTTGGCTGCTGAATGTCAGTACAGACACCACCACTGACTATGTTCTGGTGCCACAACTCAGCACGGTGGACGACCCCGCTGCAGAGCAACCGAACAACAACCCGGAGCCACCCGTTAATCCTTTACCGGTTGTGACTGGTGGCGGGGCATGGGGTTTGGGTCTGCCTGGATTGTTTGCGGCGTTGCTTATCGCTAGCCGTCGGCGTTTCTGCTCAGTCGCCTGAGTATGTGTCCGGTGTACCCGTCCGGATCGAGTTTTTGTCTTTCATTGGCGTGGTGCTGATCGCTGACCAAAGCACAGGATAGAAACCGCAGTGACTCAATGTGGTCGAAGTATCGATCGGTGACCATGTATCGCGACAAGGCGAAAGAGAACTTTGATGCACGGCGGCGTGTATTCACATCAATCCATTTTAACCACTGGAGCCAGTTTCTGAGCGATGTGCAGAACTGGCTATGGATGGTTTACAGGTAGCCGCTGTAACGCGAGCAGGAAGGCCGGGGCAGCCACGTCGCGGAGTTCGCATTTTTGTAACCCGATGGTGATGACGCTGCGGTATTGATGTGTTGTTAAGTTGTACAGGCATCAATTTTGCGCTGTGCAGTGATCTTAGCGGACACATTCAGCAGGCGCTTTACATCAATGTACCCATGATTGCCGGTAGCAGACAATGCGGCGGCTCTGATCAAACTGCATGTCGCGCTGACGGTATGTCGCGATTGTTGTCGTCCGCGTTGCTTTGGTTATCTCTTCTAACTATGGGCAATGGCGCCCTTGCCGCGTCCTGGTGGAATTGCGACTGGTACTATCGGTCGCAAATAAGTGTTTCGGCATCTGGCGCCGCGACCGACTACGCCGTTCACCTCGATCTATCCTCCACTGATTTTGACGATAGTTATTCGTTTACCGCGGACGGCAGTGATCTGCGTGTGCTTGGTCCGGATGGTGTGACCGAGTTGAGTTTTTTCCTGGAGCACTGGGATGCGATTACGCGACGTGCGGTCGTGAATGTAAGCATGGCAGAATTATCAACCACGGCTAGTAGTATCTATCTGTATTACGGTAACTCGGCAGGGGCCGCAGTCAGTGCAGTGACGCCAGCGAGCAGCGCTGTCGCCACCTTTGTGGAGGCGGGTTGGCGAATTCACACTAGAGTGACTTCTGTCGACCCGGCAAATGAGGCGCAGGCACGTGCCGTGTTTGACTCTGTCGACGATAGCACGGGGGGCTACGGATGTGCGGTGTACTCTGATATAACCGGCCGCAACAACCGCAATACGTTTAACGGGCCTAATGGAAATTACGGCTTATTAAATGAAGTCTATTTCGAAGTCGATGTGCCTGGCATCTGGTCGTTTCGTTATGGTGGCGACTATGGTCTGGGAGGCGGGTTGTATGTAAACAGCCTGGCGCTGGACGAACGATGGAATGATGATCTGTGGTGGGCGATGAACTTTAATAATCCTGATGTTCTCAGTGGCTCGATACTGCTCGATAATGGATACCATCACATAGAGACCATTGGGTTCGAGGGCTGTTGTGACGGTCCTATTCATGTGCAGTTCAAGCGACCGGGGTCGGCGCAATGGCTCGATATGTCTTCAGCCAATCTGCCGTTATATGGCCGCAGTTGTCCCCCGGGAAGTATCACGGACTCGTTGATCGACCGTCAGTCGCCGACCTTTTTCAGCGGCAGTCTGTATCTTGATAACGGTGTTGGTGGTAGCGCCCATGATGGCATCCGTAGCAGTGGTGAATCGGGGGTTGAAGGTATTGCTGTGACCGCTACCGTACTGTCCACCGGTAGCGCAGTGACCGATCATACTGAAGCGGATGGAAGTTGGAAGGCATGCTTTCTGGATGAGGCTGACGGCCGGGATATCGTTATTGATTCTCAGCTTCCGGCTGACTATCTGGCTGTCTCCGAGAACTTGGCAGCAGCGAATGACAGCCCCGATATCGATAGCGTTATAGCGTTCAATGCTGCGCCGGACACGCACTACGCTGATATAAATTTTGGTGTTGTTGAGCGACCCCGGCTGTCCGCAGATAGAAACGTCACAATAGCGGCGGGTGCCCGCGAGCTGTTGGCGCACCGATATACTGCGACGACAACTGCACAGGTGTCTCTGCAGGTGTCACAGCGGGTAGATGGCTCGCAATCGGGGTTTACCTATCTGGCCTACAGAGACGTCAATTGCGACGGTCTTGTGGAGCAGCCCGCCGTGTGGCTCAGCAATCCGATCAGTGTGGTTGCTGGCGAAAATATATGTCTGGTAGTGCAGGTCACGGCAGATCAAGACGCAGATCAATCTACAACTTTGAGCCTTAAGATCGATGCGACCAGTGCCTTGAGCGGGATTGGCATTGTGGATACCGTTACAAACATCGATGAAGTGTCGGGAGACGAGCGCAGTGAGTTGCTATTACGAAAGCAAGTGTGCAATGACTCACGCACAACCTGCGAGATTATCAGTGGCAGCGGGTTCGGGCTGTATAATTCGGGCTCGCCTGGTGAGATACTTCAGTACCGGATTGTGTTTTCATCGCTAAATAGCGCGGTGTCTGATATCAACCTTTATGACTCGGTTCCCGCCTACACCACGCTTGCGCCAATGAGTGTCACACTTGCAGAGCAACCGCCGGGGGTGAGCTGTACTGTGGTGCAGCCAGGTAGCCAGAATGTTAGTGGCTACAAGGGAGACATTGAGTTTCAATGCTCCGGAAGTTTAGCGCCGACAGAAGCGGGTGTTGTTGGTTTTAGTGTAATTATTGATTAGCGTCGCGCGCCTTGATCTGCGATCTGCAGATGCAGCGGGGTGGTGCATCGAACCGATGTGGCGGTTGCTCTTTTGGGAGTTCTGCCAGAGCGCTCAGGAGTGTGGCAGGTAGCGGTTTACTGCTGACGTAATTTGCGCTTTGGTTTGCATGCCGGTTGTGGTGTGAACGTGTTTTCCGGCCGAATCGAAATACAGCAATGTCACATGCGGTACAGCGTATTTGGTTTGGAGTGCTTTGCCTTCAGCCGTCGCTATACTGGCCAGACGGAACAAAACCGGACTGGCAGACCCCAGAGTGTTTGTGACAACATTTTTCAAGCGTCTGCAAGTCGGGCAGTTGGGGTCATGAATCTGCACAATGACCGGCTCACCCTGGCCGATGACCGCGAGATCATGCATCTCTTTTTTGTTGGTTTCATAGGCGCTGAGGCCAGCCGCCCCCATTACAAGTACCAGCGCAGCAATGAAAATACTGGCGAACTTACGCATTGATTTGCTTGAGGTTAATTTTTCGGGTTGTCTGGCCGCCATCTGGCGCTTGGATTTTTTGCCCATGGTTTTTTCCGTTGGAATTTTACCTCAAACGAATGGCAGCGCGATTTGATTGCAAACACGGCAGCCAGGATCATTACCTGTGTTAAAAACTCAGAGGTTCGGGGGTAATGAGCACCGCCCAACGGGGTCAGTGGTCGATTTTTGCACTGAGTCGCGGAGGCCGGGTATATTGCGTTCGGCCGGGTAACCCGTCGTCGCGGCAAGTTGTTGTTAGTGCCCCGGGGTTTTCCCGGCGGAATAACCATCGCACTTGCACGATTGTGGTTCGGCCGTCGGCCCTGGCTTTTAACCGGTGCGCGCGGCGCAGAGTCACTAAGAGAGGTCGCAGCGGTGTGTGTATGGAATCATGCCTGGTGGTGGCGTGTCAGTTGCGCAGCGGTCAACCTGACTGGCGCAAGAATGTTTTTATGCGGTCTTTGAGGCCAAATCTATCGAGCAAACCTGCCAGTGTGTCTGATGTCTTGTCACAGATATAGTGTGCCAGTACCAGGCTCCAGTAGCTGGTTTTTTTCGGGAAGATATAAGAGTTGCAGCAGGTAATGTGATCGGTCGAAAACTGGTCTTTGTGGCGCCCCTCGCCCTCACAGAGGTCGTAGATTTTAACGGCCGCATCATTGAATGCCAGTTCGATGATGCTCGCCTGCAGAACCGTTCCCGGTGAATACTTGCTTGACTCCGGAACATAGCCGGACAGATCGTAAAGCATGATTCCATCGCCATAGATCGGGCAATAGTTGTAGGCGACAGCTTTGTCTTCGGCGTAGAGTATATAACCACGGAAACGGTCTTGTGAGGCGAGCTTTTCGAGTTCTTCAATCCATTCCCGGTCCTCTCTAAATACGGTGCCGAGTTGTTTTTCCTGATAGCTGGTCGCCGAAATCGGTTTCGCTTTCTCGATGAAGGTTCGAACATCGGACACGGAGCTGAAGGTTTGTACAGTGTTCTGAATATTGTTTGACTTAGCTACCTTTTTTTGTTTCCGTTTTAACGACTGCAGCGAACGTTTACGAAATGCTGCCAAATAAGCGTCATAGCTGCCTGATACATCGACATACATGCGTCGGAAGTTCTTGTAGGTGTAGACAATATGGTCTTCAGCTACGGTGATTGGTTTAATCGCGTCGCTGCTGACGGGCATTGACACTATATGTGCGCAATTGTCGGGGGCGAGTGTGAGCACCGAGTCAGGCCGGCTTGCCGGGAAAGAAAATATATTCGGTTTCAATTCCTGGCCGCTGATCGATGTTTGAAAAAGGGTAAGCTCTCCGAACTGAATGGAATACTTGAAATTCATGGGTTGGGCGCGTTCTGTTGTCATAATGTTACTTCTGTAGACGCAAGGTCAGGTGGAGATCATCAACGACTATCGTTGAACCTGGTGAAAATTACCATTTAGCCGATCGCTAAACAATTTAACGCCTGGCTGTCAGGATAAAAAATCAGTCATTGGCAGCGATTTTTGCTGCGGGCTGTATGGCACAAGCGGTGGTAGTTCCTGATCAGTTTCGAAAGGCATCCGGAAGAAAGGTTATCGGTAGATAAGCTATATAAATTAAGTGTTTATGTTTGTAAGTAAGGGGCGTCAAATGTTTGATCGGGCGGTCATGAAGAAACTTGTCAGGAACACGCACGCAGTCCTTACATACATCTCTCGGGTGCAGTTGGTCGATTAAAAGCCGATTTTGCAGAGGTTGGGCATGGGTTTGTATTTGGAGGGGACTTGTGTGCGGTTTACGGAAACTGACGCATGCTGGATCATACGTACCAGTGCGTTGTCTGCAAATAGTTAGCCGATTCGGTCACAAAATGGCGATCCGTCCAACATAGCGGTCAGTTTCCTGACGCTGATGCCGCCATCTGTGGCAGTAAATTCCATTTTTGTAAAATTCACACTGTGTAATTTCTATTGTGAAATTAGTCATTTCATGGCTTAGAGTTAGCACAGTTAATCGCTCCGGACCGTGGAGGAATGTCTGACATGGTGCGGGTTTGGCGGAAAATTTTATGGGAAATTTTGCAATGGCTAAAAAATACAACACATTAATCATGGGCGCGTCTTACGGCTCGCTGTTGGCAACCAAGCTGGCGATGGCCGGGCACGATGTCGCACTAGTGTGTACCACTAACACCGCCGGGTTGATTAACAGCGAGGGTACCATCGTTCGATTCCCGGTCCGTGGTCTCGACGAAGCCATTGTAATAACCTCGGGCGAGTTGCCCGGATCTATCAAGGCGCTTGAGCCTGATCATGTTGACGTGGGTGAATACGATCTCGTTGTGCTGGCGATGCAGGAGCCTCAGTACAGTAGTTCGACAGATGTTCGTGAGTTGACAGCGAGAGTGGCCGCTGCAAAAGTGCCCTGCATGGCGATCATGAATATGCCGCCGCTGGCGTACATGAAAAGACTGCCTGGCGTGGATGCAGCGTCCGTGGAAAGTTGCTACAAAGAGGCGGGCATCTGGGCCGATTTCGAGCCGGGTCTGGTGACCCTTGCAAGCCCCGACCCACAGGCATTCAGACCGGTTGATGCAGGGAAAAACACGTTGCAGGTTAGTTTGCCGACTAACTTCAAAGTGGCGCGCTTTGAGTCGGACGCACATACCGACATGCTACGTACTCTGGAAGCCGATATCATGGCGATACGGCATTCGCACGACGGCGGCGAAATTGAATTGCCGGTAAAATTAAAGGTTCACGACTCGCTCTACGTTCCGTTGGCCAAGTGGAGCATGCTGATGACCGGAAACTTTCGCTGCATACAGCGCAGTGGCATGGTTGCGATCTGTGACGCCGTTCATCAGGATCCGGCTCAGTCCCTGTCAATCTATGAGTGGACCGCCTCCGTTTGCGTGGCGCTGGGGGCTGATCCGGCGGACCTGGTTCCTTTCGACAAATATGCCAAGGCAGCCAAGGGGTTGTCGCAGCCTTCGTCGGCTGCCAAGGCGTTGGCCAGAGGCGTCACTGCAATCGAGCGTGTCGATAAATTAATCCAGTTGATTGCCTCGCAGAAAGGCATGAGTTCTCCGGTGGTTGATGAAATCGTTAACGATGTGCAGTGGTATCTCGACAACAACAAGGCGGCGGCACTGTCAAAGGCGGGTTAAGTTTACCCGTTGGATCGTTAGCGATCAGTCGCGGCATCAGTCGCGACTGATTCTCTGTAGTCTGGTTTTGCGTAATTCGGGGGGCGGTGTTCAGCGCTTGATGTTGAGGCCGAATTTAATCGGTGCACGACGTTGCAAACCATATATCGCTGATGCATTGACGGATACTCGTCCGCATTGGTGGTCGTGCAAACCGTAGCCTTCGTGGATGTGCCCGAATAAATGCAGTTTTACTGAAGGTAATCCATCCACCACCCGACGCAATACCGGACAGCCGGCATGTTCCAGTGTGCCATCGCGGCCTGGGCATTTATCAAAAATACCGTGCGGTGGCCCGTGAGTAATCAATACCTCGGTATCACGTGGAATGTGCGACCAGATAGCTTCTGCATCTATCGGGTCATACATGAATGCCCAGTCGAAAAAACGCGGTGTATACGGTGACCCGTAGAATTTCACGCCCTTTATTGTGACGCTGCTGTTATACAGGTAGTGGAGGCGTGTGCCGTTAGCAAGCGTTGACTGCGGTGTGTTGTGATATCCGAGGTCGTGGTTGCCGGCTATGTAGATTATGTCTTTAAACTGGTCGAGTGAGTTGAGCCACACCATGAAACTGTGGATTTCATCGGCCCGGCCGTAGTTGCTGAAATCGCCCGCGTGAATCAGTACATCGTAAGTACCCTGGATGTCCAGCGCGCTGTGTGTGCCGTGCGTATCACTGGTCAGTAGGCACTTTAGTGTAGACACGGATTGCTCCAGTTTAGGATGGTCGAATTCCACGCGTCCATCGGCTTGAGTGGATTGCGATGTGAAATGAATTGTCTGATAACCATCGGGACACATCGCTCAACGTTACTTTAACCGCTCGTGGCCGTTGGGTCCTCGTGGTGCTGATACAGCGTCAGCGCGTTGTCAGTTGTGCGTTGTGCCAGTTCTTCCACGGGTAGTTGTATAATGTCAGCCACCCGGCGGGCAACTTCAACGAGGTAGGCGCTTTCGTTGCGCTTGCCGCGGTGTGGTGTGGGCGCTAAGTAGGGTGAGTCGGTTTCAAGCACAATGAGATCGACAGGGATATCGGGTAGTACCTCGATGTGTGTTGTTTTCTTGAAGGTGGCAACGCCTCCAATGCCAACGTAAAAGCCGCCGAGATCAGCAATCTTGTGAGCGTCAGCCACTGTGCCGCTGAAGCAATGAAAAACTCCGGTCAGGTCATCGTCGTTCTGCTCTTGTATTAGTGTGTAGGTATCGTCAAAGGAGTTTCGAGTGTGCAGCACTATCGGCAGCTGGTATTTTTTTGCCAGCCTGATCTGTTGTCGTAACGCCTCCTGTTGCTCGCTCTTGTAGGTGAGGTCCCAGTGATAGTCGAGGCCGGTTTCACCGACCGCCACGTAACGACCGCTTTGTAACTCACTTGACACGTGGTCTATCTCAGTGTGGAAATTCGCATCGACATGACACGGGTGCAGGCCCATCATCGGAAAGCAATGGTTCGGGAATTCAGCCGCCACGGAGTTCATAGGGGCAGTGCTGTCTTTATTGATATTTGGCAAGTACATACGCGTGACACCGGCATTGATTGCGCGGGTGATAGCAGCGTGTCTGTCTTCGTCAAAGCGGTCAGAAAAAAGGTGTGTGTGGGTATCGATTAGTAGCATTTATTATTTAGTGAGGGTTGTGACTATAGTGCAGGCCCAGGCAGATAAAGCTGTTCGGCCCGGGTCAGGGGTTATCCGCTTGTGTTTATTTTTCAGCGATAATCCAGTCCCGGGTTTTTATCGCTTTGTCTGACAAGGTCGAGCGAGCCGACCAAACCAGATAAAAACCGGCATCGGTTTTCCATTGGAGGTCTGTAACTCTGACTAGCAATCCGTTAGCTACCAGGTCAGAGGTAACATGATCCCAGCCGAAGATTACCCCGTCTCCTGCAAGGCCGGCCTGTAGTACCAGCGCATAGTCATTAAAGCGCAGTCCGGCGCCACAATCTATAAATGGTATGCCGTGCTGCAGATAGAAGTCTGGCCAGCCCGGTCGGTAACGGTACGGTTCTTCGAGCGTGATCAAATCATGTTGGCTGAGATCTTCCAGTGTTTTTATTGAGGCATTTTCCGCTACCCAGCCAGGGCTTGCCAGCGGATAGAGAATCTCTTCTGCCAGCAGCGTGGATTCATAGCCGGGCCAGTGCCCATGACCACGCCATACCGAGAGCGAAATTCCTTCGCTGGCAAGATCGAGCTCACGATCAGTCTGCTGGATACGCAGATCGACATTGCAGTGATCAGTGCGGAAATCATGCAGGCGTGGCACCAGCCAGTAGTGTGCAAATGCCGACGATACATTCAGCGTTACATGCTCACCGTGACCGTGCTGCTGAATGCCTGTTATGCAATCGGCCACCCGAGAGAAGCCGTGATCAATCTCGGTAGCCAGCAGGGATCCTGCATCCGTTAGCTGCAGTTTTTTGTGCTTGCGGACGAATAACGCAATGCCGATGGCTTGCTCTAATCGTCGCACCGACTGACTGACTGCAGGCTGGCTGATGCCCAGTTCCGTCGCGGCGCGAGAAAAAGACTCATGTCGGGCAGCGGTTTCGAAGACCACTAAATGGTTCGTCGAACCTGCCAGCTGCTGGAGATTTTGCATAATCTGATGTTATTAAATGCACAAGGGAATTCGGAGGATACACGGACATTTGTATAACATACAATGGTGGCAACTTGTCCTTTGCTGAGTCGCTTCAATGTCTGAAAAGCCACGACCAAAAAGACGCAGGCGCACACGTGGTGCAACCTCCGGTATTGAGACAGTTCCTGCGTCTCCTTTTGTAAAGCGTAAGCTGGCGTTTTACGACCTGCTCGATGAAGAATCGGTTGTTGCGCTGGAGGCTCAGGTCGACTGGATACTCGAGGATGTCGGTGTTGCGTTTCGCGATGACCCCGAGGCGCTGGCGTTGTGGAAGTCGGCCGGTGCAAGAGTCGACGGTGATAACGTTCGAGCGCCGTCGGACTTGATTCGCGAATTGTGTCGCAAAGCGCCGTCCGAGTTCACCCAGTTAGCACGCAATCCTGAACGCTCGGTAGTGATCGGTGGGCACAGTCAGGTGTTTGCACCAATCTATGGTGCGCCTTTTGTGCGTGATCTAGATAACGGACGCCGCTACGGTGACCTGGATTGTTTCGAAAAACTGGTGAAACTGACTTATCTGCATCCGAATCTGCATCACGGTGGTTTTGTTACCTGTGAACCCTGTGATATACCGGTCAGTCATCGCCATCTGGATATGCTTTATGCGCACATGACGCTCAGCGATAAGCCGCACCTTGGTGCGATTACTGAGGCGTCGCGCGCGCAGGACAGTGTCGATATGGCCGAGATTGTCTTTGGTAAGGACGTCATGGAAGATCATTGTGTGATCATGGGTAATGTCAATACGAACTCCCCGTTGCTGGTAGATAAAGTGGTGACAGGTGCAGTGCGAGCCTACTGCGGACGCGGCCAGGGTATTGTCGTTGTGCCATTTATACTCTCCGGTGCGATGGGTCCGGTCAGCACTACCGCGTCTGTTACGCAAGCCATTGCCGAGGCCATGATGGTGTGCGCGTATTCGCAGTTGGTACGACCCGGCGCGCCGTTTGTGCTTGGTAACTTCCTGTCGTCAATGTCATTGAAGTCGGGTGCGCCTACCTTTGGTATGCCGGAGCCGGTACTGTCTAACTATGTGGTCGGGCAGCTTGCTCGCAGGGCAGGCTTGCCACTACGTTGCGGTGGTTCATTGACTGCCTCAAAAATAGAAGATGCGCAGGCGGCTTACGAGAGTGCGGATAGCATGCACTCGACAATGCTTTCCGGAGCCAATTATGTACTGCACGCTGCGGGCTGGCTTGAGGGCGGTTTGTGTGTCGGATTTGAAAAGTTGGTTATGGATGCAGATCGGCTTGGCAGCTATCAGAAACTGCTGGGGCAGGGGCTCGATCTTGACGAAAACGCGTTTGCCCGTGATGCCTATCTCGAGGTGGCGCCCGGCGGGCATTTTCTGGGGTCTTCACACACCATGGCCAACTATAAGACCGCATTTTACGAACCTGCGCTGTCAGACAGCGAGAACGTAGAAAGTTGGGAGGATGGCGGTTCACGGGATATGCGGGCTCGCGCCAACAGTCGTTGGAAATCGATGCTCGATGCTTACCAGCTACCGCCTATCGACGAGGCGACTCGCGAGGCATTGCAAAGTTATGTTGCCAGGCGTAAAGAGCAAATACCGATTGCCTGGTATTAGGACGTTGCCTGGCGGCTGAGCGCAGCGTCTTTCCTGAACCCGAACCCGAACCCGAACCTGAACCCGAACTACCGCTGAGCTTACTCTGATGCCCGAAATCCAACTGAATAGTGATACACCTGACCGGAACCTGCCATCCCACGCAAAGGTCGTTGTTATTGGTGGGGGTGTGGTGGGTTGCTCTATCTTGTTTCATCTGGCTAAGTTTGGCTGGAAAGATGTGGTGTTGCTGGAAAGGCGCGAGCTGACGTCGGGTTCGTCGTGGCATGCTGCAGGGCAGATTCACACGATAAGCTCTGACCCTAATATCTCCCGTCTGCAGAGTTACACAATTGATCTGTACCGGGAAATTGAAGAACTTTCCGGTCACTCGGTTGGCTTGAATATTACTGGTGGCTTCTATCTGGCGTCCAATAAAACCTGGTATGACTACCTCAAGCGTGAACGATCAAAGGCGCGTTACATGGGGCTGAATCAGGAGTTCATAAGTCCAGGGGAAATTGCTGAACGCCATCCCCTGATTGATCCAAAGCACTATCATGCGGCGCTTTGGGATGATCAGGATGGCGATCTCGATCCTTCCGGTGCAACCTATGCGTTTGCAAAGGCGGCAAAGGTGCATGGTGCGAATTACTTTACCCATACACCAGTCACCGCTACTACCCAAAGAGCTGATGGCAGCTGGGATGTGGCGACGCCGAACGGTTCGATCAATGCGGAGCACATTGTGAATTGTGGTGGTTTGTGGGCGCGTGAAGTCGGGCAGATGCAGGGGGTGCAATTGCCAGTGCAACCGATGGAGCATCACTATCTGATCACGGAGGATATAGACACCATCATTGCGCATCCCACACGCCTGCCTTCGGGTATCGACTATGAGGCCAACATCTATTTCCGACAGGAGCGCCAGGGGATGCTGCTGGGCACCTATGAACCCGTATCTACGCCATGGAAAGTCGATGGTACTCCGGCAGATTTTGGTCATGAGTTACTGCCCTCGGATGTAGACCGAATTGCCGAGCGGCTGGAGCTGAGCTTCGAGCGGATACCGGCGTTAGGCGACGCTGGAATAAAAAACATAATTAATGGCCCGTTCACGTTCGGTCCTGACGGCAATCCATTGATTGGGCCGGTACCCGGTATGCGTAACTACTGGGTGGCAGTTGGTGTGATGGCAGGGTTTTGCCAGGGGGGAGGCGTTGGGCTCACGATGGCTGAGTGGATGATTGACGGTGAACCCTCCATTGATGTGTGGGCGATGGATGTTGCGCGTTTCGGTGAGTACGCCACGCCATCGTGGGGCACGATTAAATCCTCAGAAAACTATGAGCGCCGCTTTGTCATGACATTTCCCAACGAAACTTTGCCGGTGGGACGTATGCAGAAGACTACGGCGCTTTATGATCGATTGCTTGCGAGAGGGGCGGTGATGGATGCGAGCTTTGGACTGGAGCACGCACTTTGGTTCGCCAATGGCCCGGACGACGCGCACGAAGATGCCACCTTCCTGCGTAACAAATCGTTTGACTATGTTGCGGCAGAGGTAGCTGCTGTACGGACTGCAGTAGGCGTCATGGAGATTGCCAATTTTGCCAAACACGAGTTTTCCGGGGCAGGTGCAAGAGCCCACCTTGATACCGTACTGGCAGGTCGCCTGCCCGGGCCCGGTCGATTAGCGCTGACCCCGATGCTGACGGACCAGGGTAAGCTATACGGAGACCTGACGGTGGCTTGCCTGGCCGACGATCACTTTGTCCTTTTTGGCTCTGGCGCGATGCAGGAAGCGCATCGGCGATGGTTCGAAGGCCGTTTGCCGGAGAGTGATGTGTCCTACAGGAATGTGTCTGACGACTGGCACGGTCTGGCGTTGTCCGGCCCTAAGTCGCGAGAATTGCTGCAGTGTGTCACAAGGCATGATGTGTCGGCCGATGCGATGCCGTTTCGTGATTTTTGCCGAACGACGGTCGCAGACATACCGGTGATGCTGGCGCGTATCAGCTTTTCCGGTGAGCTTGGGTATGAGCTCTATTGTCGGCCGCAGTACCTATTGCGTTTATCTGCTGCTCTGGAGGCCGCAGGGGAGCCACTTGGCTTGAAATGGTATGGGGCTCGTGCGCTGATGGCTCTTCGGCTTGAAAAGAGCTGGGGTGTGTGGACGCTCGACTATAGACCGGACTTTACTCCGGCTCAGGCTAACCTTGACAGCTTTATTGATTGGGGGAAGGACTTCACGGGTAAGAGTGCGGCGTTGGCGGAGCGTGACAACGGTACAGTGAAAAAGCTGGTAACACTGGTGATTGACGTTGATGGTGTTGACGTGGTCAATGATGAAGCGATTCTGCATAACGGTGGTGCAGTGGGTTATGTTTCATCGGGCGGTTTTGCGCACCATGTCGGGCAGTCTGTAGCCATGGGATATGTATTAACCGAGTATGCGGCTGGTGGTACTATGCTTGAGGTGGAAATTCTTGGTGAGACCTATCCGGCCGTCGTTCAATCAGCGCCGCTTTATGATGCCGGTGGCTCGCGTATGCGTGGCTAGCGGGGTGGAGCGCTATCGTGGTTGAAGCAACTGGTTTGCCTTTAACTTCCCGGCTAAATTGGCCGTCGGTAGAACCTGTCGCGCTCGCATAGCATGCGGGCTGTCGACAAAGCCTGTGTCAATCTACTTTGCGCGTTAGTGGCTGACCGACAACGCGGGTTGTAGATATTTTGTCCTGATTCAGCTGAGCGATCAGTTCGCCACGGTGCTGGTGTAGTACACCCGGGTCTGGCTGTGCTGTTGAGATATTTTCTCTGCCTCGAGGTACGGCCGCATACTTTAAGCTGAATAGATGAGTCGCTGTGCACAGCATAGCAAGAACCATCAGGAGGCAAGAGCCAATGAAAAAGCGCATGAAAATCGCAGGAAACAGTAGATAGTGTAGTACAACGTAAGCCACGCAGGTCGCGCTGACAATATTCATGCGCCACGCCATCAGGCTGTCTTTGTCCCGCGGTGAGTGGTTAGCGGGTGGGCGCAGGTAGCGAAAGTAGACGAAAAGAGATGCCAGCGCACAGCCTATGGACAGCCACAGCCATTTGCTGATCCAGTCGTACCGGTTAAAAATGAATCCCAGGTACTCGCTGACGGAAAAGTTCACGTGTGCGGAGTAAATGGCCGGATGGGTTGCTGACATTTCAGTGACAAACACAAAATAGATAAGTGCTTTCCAGCCATAGTTGCCTGCCCAAGTGTTTACCGTGAAGTAAATCACCAGTGTGGCCAGGCCCCATAGAACTACCTGTGTGCGTATGGTTTTATCGGTGAGCAGCAAAACAGTGAACATCAATGCGGCGTGTATGATCAAGTCAGTTCTTACCAGTACGCACAGGGCCAGCGCAGGCAGCATGAATTTGCTGCCCCGCAGGTAGCAAACCACGGTTAGCGACATCCAGAAAAATGCGAAGGTGTCTACCCCGCCTTGTTGGATAAGCAGTTGATTGGTTGTGATACCGTAAAAAAAGACTGGCACAACAATCCACAATACTGAATGTACGTAGTTGCGCAGGCCGAGAAACAACACAAGAATACCTGCGTTGGCAAACGCAGCTGATAAAATATGCGTGGCTTCATACATGCCGATACCGCACTTCGTCAGTGCGAGCAGTAAAAACACATAGAGCAATCTGATTTTGTAAAACGGAATCTGTTGACTGAAGGCCTCGGGGTCAGTGCTCATTGTTATCCGGTAGGGAGTACTGGACGTCAATTCCTGATATTCGGCTGGCGTGGCGTATGCTTTCAGGTCTGAGAATACGGTTGCATGTATTTCGGCGCTGCTGGCTCCGGTGAGAGAATGGACAGATGCTGCGTATCCGAGCATGTCCCAGACTTCAGACGGGTTGAGAAGTGTGTGTGCAAATTGTGCTATGCAATAGGTTGCTATAAAAAGCAGTGCAAGGACCCGATTGCGATCAGTGTCAATAATTGAAGTCATTGCGCAGCACCACCGGCTCGGTACGTTGGATTTTTTGACCATCGCGTGTTAATGAATTTACGGACCGGATTTTCCAATGCATGGTATGACAGCACACCGACGGCAATGGTCAACAGTGAGACTAGTGGTTTTGGCATTGGATATACCCAGGCGTACTCGTAGAAAAACTGCTGCCAGATATAGATCGAGTAACTGTAAATCCCCAGATAGCGCAGTGGTGCAACTGTTAGTATCCAGTTGAGCGGCTTGTGTAGATTGTCCAGATGGTTGACAGCGATGGATAGCAGGACAGGGCTTACGGAAAAGATAAGCCACAGTGGCAGCGCCTCGGCGTAGCACAGCAATCCGCCGCACAGGCACAATGCAGGCAGAACAGGGTGGCCTTTCCACTCGCCTCTGCGCTTCAGCAAGCCGTAACCTGCCGAAAAAAAGATGAAAACAATCGCGCTTTCCGTTCGAATCAGAAAGAGTCTGAAATCCTCGATGGAAAGTGTGCTGTAGTAGTAAAATCCGAGTCCCACGGAGCCGCAGCCAAGGGCCAGTAAGAGGATGCCGATATATTTACGGTTGATAAGAGCCAGCGTCAGGATGCTGAGAATCAGGTAGGCGTGTTCTTCGACGTTCAGCGACCACAGATGTCCGATGGCCACCTCACTCGACCAAATGCCCGGCTCGCTCGGGTAATAAGTGCGAAGGAAGAGCAGGCTGCCTGTTATCTCGGAGTGACTGAAATTTAAGTCCTGAAGCCAGGAGAAACCAAATATTGCTGTCACGTAAACAAGCAGGACGGGATAGACCCTGCTTAGTCTTCTTATGTAAAAGTCTTTCAGGGATAGTCGCTTCTCGAACAAAATAGTGCTCATCAGCATGCCGGACAGCACAAAAAAGATATCTACGCCCATGCGGTCCTCCCATACCCATTCGAGGTCGTAGAAGTGCCCGCATAAAACCAGAAGAATTGCAGTGCCACGCCACCCGTCCCAGGTGCCTACGCGGATAGTTCCTGTTTTCGCCGAGGCGTTGTAATCGCTTGCGGAAGTTAGTTTCTGGGTGACCAACATCTATACCTGTTTGCGGACCTAAAACCGGGTGGCCCAACAATTATCAGCGGTCGTGCCAGTGTTTTCTTAATACCCCGTGCGATTGTGCTTAATAAAAATTAGAGATTCAGGGAAAAAGTGGCTGAAATCGATGGAATTAAGTAAAAGGACAGGGGGATCTGGATGCTGCGGGTCAAACAGGCAGGGTTGTATTAGCTGCTTCGTTTATATAGTGCTATATCTTCTTACAATTGTTAAGCTCGGGGTGAGCAGAAGATAACCGCATGTCGGTGTTGGTCGTGCACTGTGATGTGATTTTGTGGGAGCATTCTTCGCTCAATTTAAAAAATTTGCCAGTGGCATTTGGGGCTGCAGGAAGTACCGGCTGCAAATCGTTCGGGAAGTGAGACAGTTGATGTTGTTAAATTACAAATAGCCTCCCACTGTTCTACCTAAGAGCCCGAAACAACAAGTTATAATGTGACGGGGTTCACATTTGTGAAAACTGGCCCATTTGTCAATGGGGTAAAGTACATACAAATTCACCATTTGCTACTGGATTAAACCGTTTCGGTTGAGTAGTCTGCGCCATCGGATCAGAGGTGACGTAGACACATGAGTAACGATACGGTTTCAGTACAACGCAGTGTGCCGGCAGACTGGACAGGTGCTAATACATCAACACGCAATATAACCCTCTCCAATATTGGACCCTGGGCGTGGTTCGTTTGTGATTATGCGATTGCATATGCATTCGCCGCATTTGCTTTTTCGCTGTCTCCCTATAGTGAAGATATTCAGCAGGTTCTGTTTGAAGACCACATAGATCGACTGCCTTTTTGTTTCGGTGCCGGCTTATTGGTGGCGCTGGTGGCGCATATTGCTGGCCTGCATGAACCCAATCAGGGGCGTACCTCACTTAAATTGCTTGGTCGCTGCGCGATGGTTTCGGGGATTGCCGTATTGATTTTGAATATCGAGCTTTTGATGGTTCATTACCTGACCGTCGGGCGACTGATAACCTTTTACACATTTATAGGCTGTACCGTGGGTCTGTTTGTGATCCGTGCGCTGGTGGTTGGACTGGTTGTGCGCAATCAGTATGTTGTCGGGTTCGTTGGATCGGAAAAGTTTGTGGCTAAAGCTGACGACCTTAGTGATTCGGGTTCCACACAGGGTTTGAAGACTGTTGCGCTGGTAATGAAAAAGGGTGAAGAGGTTGATCTGTTGAAATGGGCAGTGGATAACCGCGTGAACCAGATTGTCGTTGACCCCACTGACACCGTGAGTCCGTCACAGCCAAGTCTGCTTTCTCTGATGAACATCAGCCTGACTGTCTCCGATTACAGTAACTTTGTAGAGAAGCTGTATCAGCGAATTCCGAGCGACCACATCAATGCTCAGTGGGTAATTAAGTGCCAGGAAGAACATGCTGTGCTTTATAAGACGGCGATCAAACGTGCGCTGGATATTGTCATCGCTTCAATCGCACTGGTGCTACTGCTGCCGTTTGGTATTATTGCGGCGATATGCGTGAAGCTGGACAGTCCGGGACCGATTGTATTTCGCCAGACCCGCGTCGGGCAGTTTGGTCGGCCGTTTACCATGTTGAAACTGCGAACCATGGTCAAAGAGGCAGAGAAAGAGGGCGCTCAGTGGGCTGCAAAATCGGATTCCAGGGTGACGCCGGTTGGTCAGTTTCTGCGCAAGAGCCGTTTGGATGAGATTCCCCAGCTATTGAATGTACTTGCCGGTGAGATGTCTTTGGTAGGACCACGCCCTGAGCGTCCGGAGTTTACTCCCAAGCTTGAGTCACAGATTCCGTTTTTTGTTCACCGGGTATTGGTCAAGCCAGGTATCACTGGCTGGGCACAGGTAAATTCCGGGTATGCAGCAACCGAAGCTGAGTCAGCTACTAAGCTATCGTTTGACCTGTATTACGTTAAAAATCTGTCGCTGGGTCTTGATTTACGAGTGCTGTTGAGAACGATCTCCAGCTTTGCCAGTGGGTCGCGCTAGCGGGTAGGTCGACGCTTGCTGGTGGGATTAACGAAAAAAGCCGTGGAGATCACGGCTTTTTTTGTTTGCAGGTAGCCACCTTGATTACTCGATCTTGAATTGATCTTCTTTAAGTTGATCATTGCCGTCAAAGTTATAGATAATCTTGATCGCAAATCTATTTTCCGTGTAGGTAAGCGCAGGCCGATTGCTCGCTTTGCTCTTTTGATGGTCGTACTGGAGTCTCAGGGATAAAAACTGGCTAAGTCTTCTGTCGAACACCAGTCTGCTGAGCAGAGATCTTATCGTGTCGTCGCCTGTCAGGCGCTCCTGGTCCGAGTACACTGTATCAATGATGATGTCACTTCGTCGACCAGCGAGTTTATAGGCGAGTTGAAATCGATTATCGACATAGGGCTCATCGAGCGGTGTTACGTTATTGGCATTGTTTATATCGACAGTGTCGGTGTCGATGATAGTCGGGTCGATATTGTCACCCAGCGTTGCAATGCCATCCAGAGCAGCTGCTTGTCGTGTGATGTCCCGGGTATAGCTAGCCACAATACTTGAGTTTCTGACTCGATGTTTCAATTGCATATTGGGTCCTGACCCAAGAAACCGTTCACCGTAGCCTACGGTCAGTGTGGTTAATTCGTTAGGTGACCAATTAAGTTGTGCATTCCATAGGCTAGTGTTGTCGTATTCTGTGGCGATGGGGTTAACGGTGTTGACTGAGTTGATAAGTTCTCTGTCCTCGACACCATAGGTGAATTCAGCTAACACGGTTTGCGTGAGTGAGCCGCCGATTTTTCCATAGAGATAGGCGTCTTCAAATTCATTGATGGGGGATTCGTCCCGGCTGTAGAATCCGCCAAATCCCCAGATGACTCCGCCGTACTTCGGATTTCGGCCGATACTGAAATCTACGGTGTGCTGGTTCGATTCAAATTCTTCGCCGGTTTTCGTTGCGAGTGTTTCAAACGTGTAGCCGGTGTATAGATCAGCAACCCGCCCGAAGCTGTGGTTGATGAAGGCCTTTGTGTTGACTGTGGCAGCGGTATCACCGTCGTCGGCAGGGCGTAGAAAAGAGGCATCCGGTGTCAGTTTAGATAGTACTAAAGAGGAGTCGAGGAACATCAGGCCGTCAATTAAAGTGCCGCGAGCACGCAGGAACAGGCGCGGATCTACTACGTCCTCTTTGGCTTCATTGAACCGGTAGTACTCCACCTGCCCGAGAGCTACCAATCCGAAACGGTTGCCGCTGAACTTGAGCTCTACAGAGGGCTTGATGTTGAATACCAGTTCGCTTTCTCTGTCGTTACTAAGCTCTTCCAGCGTCAGATTGTCGGTTGTGGTAGCGCCAACCTCAATGAACTTCGACACCTCAATGTTTGCAGCGTTGGCCACACTGGAGAGAGAGAGTGCTATCAGGCCACAACGAAACAAGTGATTGGCAGTGTTGTAGGGCAACATCATCTTGCAGCTTTCTCCTTGGGAGGGTGTGCTGGTATTCAATGACTCAGGCGTTATTAAAGCACCTGGTGCAGGGTTCTTTTTATGCGGATTCAGTGCGCAGGAGGAATGCTATGCGAACTCCATGCCTTTGTGACGCGATCCGCCACAGGCGGTCTTCACAGTTTGCTTATGGCGTGCTGGCGGAAGGGTGCGCGGGGACATCGGGTACCGCAGGGGGTGCCACGGGAGTGAGTACAGATCACAGCCGCCGTACGTCAATGCGCAGGCGGCTCGGGGTCAAAGGCTAAGGTTTTATCCGTTGTCAGCCGTAGCCGTAGCCGTAGCCATATCCGTAGATATTGTTCTGCTTCTTGCGGGTCATGTTGAGCAGAAATCCGACGCGTCCGTGATCATTGATCATTTTCAGTGAATCGGAAACCATGCCGCGGGTAGTGGTTTCAGCGCCAACAACAAAGACGATCTGGCCGGCCAGGTCGGCAACGACGCTGGCTTCGCTGGTCATCAGCATGGGGGCACTGTCGAAGACAATAACCTGATCCTTGTACTTTTCGGACAGATTTTCGATCATAAATTGCATGTCGCGGCTGGACAGTAACTCTGTCACATGGTGTGCCGCACTGCCAGCTGGCAGGAAGCGCAGGTTGGGGATGTCAGACTGGCAAATAACGTCATTGACGTTGAGTCCTGTGTCCAGAAGAACATCAGTCAGACCCGGTTGCGTGGGCCGGAAACCGAGTTTCTGGCCGGCGCTGGGGTTGGTGACATCGCCATCAACGAGCAATACCGTGCGATCTCTTTCCATGGCGATACTGATTGCCAGATTGATTGCAGAGAAGGTTTTGCCTTCGCCCGAAACACTGCTTGTGACCATGATAATGTTGCCGTGTTTCAGGCCGCTGTGATTGGCGTTATCGATGGCGGAAAGAATAGGGCGTTTGATAGCGCGGTATTCTTCTGACAGCTGATTGCGCTTTCCGGTCGGCTCTACCATACCCTCAGCTTCAAGCTCTTTGTATGGCAGCGTAAAGTAGCTTGCTCCCGGGGCGACAGGCGGGTTGTTGGCCGCTTTCCTGTTGCCGGCCTGTCCGGTGACTACCAGTCTCTCGTGTCGCGGAAACTGTCTTTGCGGCGACGCGCTGGCGTCGCCCGCAAAACCGGAATTCTGCTCATTGATTTGTGCTACGGCTTTTTCTATCGCACCCATTCTACCGACTCTTGTTCAATTTGATTGTTTGCTGATGCAATGATTCTGCGCAATGTTTCTGGTTCAAACTAGTTTACCTGACTGCTGGCAACGACATTAGCATTGCTTGAAGATGCAAACTTGAAGCTCTCGTAAAGATCGTCGTTTTTCAGTTGTACGTAAAGCACTACAGCACAAACGACAGGTAGCATCATAGCCAGTATCGAGAAGTTCAGGTGCTTCATCAGAGCCGAAAATCTCTCGGTCGGCTTTGTTGAAAGACTCACGGAGCCGAGCACAGGAATCTTCGTCAGGTGTTCCAGGGATCTCTGATTGTAAAACACCGGATGCAGAACCGACAGGAAGAATGCGATCATAACGCCGACACCGATACTGCCGATCAAGGTCAGCGCATTCAGTAACAATCTGTCTGGATCTGTTGGCCGATTTGGAACAAATGGCGGGTCCAGCGGTCGTATGGTGACATCGTTGGAGTCCGTATCTATTCTGCCAGTCAGACGGGCTGCTTCCCGCTTGTTTAGCAATGTTTCATGTTGGCTACGAACTGTTTCATAGTCACGATCCAGTTGGGTAAGCTGAGCTTCAACTTCAGGGATACTGTCAACTGTTCCGCGCAACTCCTGAAGACGGGTTTGATAGTTTTCATCCCGGACTCTGAGTTTAGAGACTTCAGCTTCGGCTTCAGCCAGCAGTGTGCTGAGTTTCTGGTACACGACACTGGCCTGCAGCAGTGCACCTGAATTTGACGAGCTGGCGCCACCGCCGCTGAGCTTTTTCAAACGCAGGTCTTCAATCGACTGTTGAAGAATAGAGACTTGCGGGTGACGATCTGTAAACCGTACCAGCAGCTCATCGAGCTGCGCCTGCAGTTCTGCTATACGCGCATCATAGGGCGTCTGGCTTTGTGCGCTGCTGATGATTTTTTGTTCTTCCTGAGCCAGATTTCTGCGCAGTGTCTCCCGCTGGTTGACGGCTTCCTGGAGTTCCAGTTGAGAAGTTCTCTGCAGCGCTGTGAGGTTTTCCATGCGCTTGTAGTAACCGCCCTGTTCGCCTGGAAGCGTGCCTGCATGCTGGCGTTTGAAGTCAGCCAGTCGCCTCTCTGATGCGGTCAGTCGCTCTTCGTAGGCGGCAATTTGCTTGTCAATGAACGTTTGAGCGCTTTTGTTATCATTGCGTTCTTCGTCGAAGGAGGTAGCAATGAAGATATCAATCAATGATTGCACGACCGACTTGGCAACGTTGGGATCCCGGTGGGAGTAATTAAGTGAATAGATCGATTTGCTGTTGTTGACGTCTGTAATTACGATCTGTTTTCCCAATTGATCGATGAGCTCGTTTCGATCCAGCGTGCCATTTGGCGTGAGATCAAGACCATGCTTGTCGATCAGGGTATTGAGGTTTGGTCTGCTCAATACTGTTTTACTCATGATCGCGATACGTTGCTTAACATTAGGCTGTACCGCAATGTCCTTGAGTAACGGCTCAAGGATTCTGTTTGTATCAACAAACAGTCGGGCGGATGCCGGATAGCGTGCATCGATCTGGGCAATCATGATCCAGCCTATCAGGGCCAGGACCCAGGCTGTGATCAGTGCAGTCCAGCGGTAGCGCCAGACTCCCCAAACGAACTCAGTTACTTTGTCGAATATTTCGTGCATATCGTAGTCGTCGAGTACTTAATAGATGGAGCGGAATAGATCGAGCGTTAAGTTCGCAGCGCTAGAACCACGATTCCGGGATGATGATGATGTCACCGGGGTTCACGTCGCGGTTAGCGCCAATGTCACCTTTTTTCAACAGGTCATGAAGGCGTATTCGGTAGGTTTTTCGAGTGCCGTTAGTGGTTCGCACCAATACCGATTTATTGCCGCTGGAGAATTTTTTCAACCCCCCGACTTCAATCATCACGTCAAGTACGGTCATACCGTTTACGTAGGGAACCGTTCTCGGGTTGGCGCCGCCACCGACGACTTTGATCTGCTGCGATGGTGCGCCAATGAACTTGTTGACGGTGACGGTGACGGTCGGATTTTTCACATAAACCTGGTACCTAAGTTCAAGTTCACGTGCAAGTTCTGTCGGGGTCTTTCCACTGGCAATCATGTCTTCGACCAGTCGAGTGGTGATTTTCCCATCAGGGCGAACTGGCACGGTAACAGAGAGATCTTTATATCCCCAAACGAATACGTCGAGCGTATCACCAGGCCCGATAACATATTTGTAGTCCGGGGTAACCGGTGCATTTTTAGCCGCTGGTGCAGTGACAGCAGTTTGCTCTTTGGCGTCAGTAATAAGACCTGCCCGTTTCCGCTCAGCTTGCGATGCGCAACCTGCCAGAAAAGCGGAAATGAGGAATGTAGTGAGTAGGTTTTTTAGGTTCATCCTGCTTATTCTCCCGTTCATGCGGCTTTCAGTGAGCCATCTTTCTGGTTGGTGCTGCGAACCTTGGCCGGCAGTAAATCTTCGTTGATTAGCTCACGAAGTACTTCGCAGACGTCCGGAAGTTCAAGTTTCTGTTTTTCTTTTGTCATACCGTGTAGCATCAGTCTGCTACATATGAGGTTTATCCATCGTGGAATACCCATGCTTGTCTTGTGGATCAACTTGTATACGTTGGGACAAATCTCGGGTGTATTGTTCCAACCGGCGGCGGACAGATTGTGGGTAATATATTCCGCCGTCTCGACTGGTGTCAGGGTGTCAATCTTACAGGTAGCCACCAGGCGCTGGTGCAATTGTTCGTGCTCCGGACGTAAAATAGTGTCACGAAGCCGGGGGAGACCAACCAGGTGTATTTGCACCAGTTCTTCACCCTCGAATTTCAGATTGGCCAGGTGCAATAGTTTGTGCAGCGCATCGTCGGTAAGCTGGTGGGCTTCGTCTAGTACCAACAGCGCTTTTTTCCCCTCAGTCTTCACTTGAATCAACGAATGAGTGATTGCATTCAGCGCATCGGGGATGCCTGGCGGGATGTCTGTGCCGGTAAGAATTCCCGCGTAGTGGCGCAGTAGTTCAGCGCCGTCGTAGCCGGTGCACGCTATGACAACCGGGTCGAGCGGAATACCGAGCTCGCCGGTCACAAGGCCGTGGACCAGTGTCGATTTACCGGTTCCGCTGACGCCAGTCACAAGCACAATACCTTCGCTCATTTGCAACCCGTACTGCAGGTAGGATCGAGCCTTCCTCAGACTTTTATGGGAATACAAATTGTGCTGATCCGCAGCTAGACGGAATGGGTCAGCAGCTAACCCGTAGTATTCCATGTACATAGTGATTCGCGCTCAAGTTTTCTTAATGTAGTGAGGCTTTAGCCGGCATTCGTGCGAGCACGTCCGTTACGGCTTGTTGTTTTTTTACCGAGAAAATCGTATCCCAAGCTGGTAATTTTGACCGGTCACGGCCGAAGCTGCCAGAATCTTCAAGGTCTTAGTCTTTGGCGGCACTTCGCTGTATATCTGATGTGCCGGTGTGGGGAGTTTCCCCACAGTGAGGTTTTGCACACTACGCAGCCTGGTCGGCATGATTAATGCGGCCCAGAGCGTCCGCGTAGACCTCGGGTATGGTACGCCATTGATAGTCTGCCAGCAGCTGCGTGATCTTGCGTTCCATCTGGGATAAATTCTGATAGTGGCGAAAACGCGTAGTCAGATTCAGTCCTTTGACGCGCGGCTGATCGGGGTCTATTTCCCACGGGTGGAAATAGAAAATAGCGGCTTCTCTGTCCTTGTTATTGACCCGGTTGATGGCCCACTTGCTGACGGCATAGGGGTAGAGTCTGAACCAGCCGCCGCCGCCGCAGGGGTAGTTTTTATTCATCAGGCGGGTGGTGGTGATTGGCAGTTCCAGAATCTTGTCATTTGCACAGGCATAAGAGAATCGCGGCGCTCCGGGTATGCCGTACAGATCATGTTTGATTGGTGCAATACTTGAACTATAGAGATACCCCTGCTCTAGCAGGACATCGTGTGCCCAGTCGTTTTTCAGGGTGAAAGAGTAACTCGGGGCTCGATAGCCGATGACTTCGGTTCCGGATACCTCTTCAAGTACGCTTTTGGATTTCGCAACATCAACTGAGAATTCTTCCCGGGTGAGTGTGGTAACACGGCGGTGGTCCCAGCCATGGCTGGCAAGATCATGCCCCTGAGCGACGATTCGCCTGACCAGGTCCGGGTAGTGTTCAGCGACCCATCCCAGTGTGAAAAATGTGGCCTTTACATCGTGTTGATCAAACAGTTCCAGTATGCGGTCAGTATTTGCTTCGACTCTGCCCGTGTAGTTTTTCCAGCTTTCCCTTGAGATATACGGGTCGAATGCCGAAACCTGAAAGTAGTCCTCCACATCGACTGTCATGGCGTTTGTTGTCTTTGCGATATTTTGATTCATAACATGTTTCGTTGTTGACACCGACAGCGATGTCTGAAAAGTCTCAGGAGCAGCGCTCGACCAGGAAGTCCGGAAACCAGCCGCTTGCCCGCTTGTTAACGGAAGGGCGGGTATATTCTTAACCGTGCCGGATGCATACTTGCACGGTCCAGCCGGCTTATGGGAAACAGACCTGCCATGGTTATGGCGATTTTGCTGCGCAATGAAAGTTCCGTCGATTATAAAGAATTTGATGATGTTTAAAATAATAAGGTGTACCTGCTGACATGTGTGGCATAGCTGGTTTTACTCAGTACAAAAAAGATGTCTCCGATGTGTCCGGCTTGCTGGATCAAATGGGGACAGCTATTCAGCACCGCGGGCCTGATGCTGCCGGTGTTTTCATCGATGAGCGGGTGGCGATGGTACATCGGCGCTTGAGCATCATTGACCTCAGTGAATCAGGCGCACAGCCAATGTACTCGCCGTCCGGCCGGTACGTTACGGTATACAATGGCGAGATTTACAATTTCCAGTCGCTGCGAAAGCAATTGCAGGACGATGGACTGACTTTCCGGGGAACGTCCGATACCGAGGTCCTGATTGCACTGTACGAGAGACATGGTGCTGAGTGCCTCGATCTTCTTAATGGCATGTTTGCGCTGGCGATTTGGGACACACAGGATCAGGTGTTGTTCCTGGCTCGAGATCGCCTTGGCAAAAAACCGCTGTATTTTTATCAGAAAGATCAGCGATTTTTGTTTGCCTCTGAGATCAAATCGATACTGTGCGCAGAGGATATCGACCGTACCGTACGCAGTGACGCTGTTCAGGACTACTTCTTCTACCAATACGTTCCTGATCCGAAAACTATCTTTAAATACATACACAAACTGCCTCCCGGTTACTGGATGCGCATTGACCGGGATGGCAGCGTGCAGCAGCAGTATTGGGACGTGTCTTTTGCTAAAACACATACCGGTTCGCGCGATCAGATCGAGGAAGAACTGGTCGAGTTACTCGATGACAGTGTGAGTGCGAGGATGATCAGCGACGTACCTTTGGGGGCATTCTTAAGCGGGGGAGTCGACTCGAGCGCAGTCGTCGGCCTGATGGCCCGCAACAGTGACACGCCGGTCACCACTTGTGCGATAGGGTTTAACAACGAAAAATTCGACGAGGTTACCTACGCCGCCAATGTGGCACGGCAGTTTGAGACCCGGCATCACGAACTCACTGTGCAGGAGAACGTCGAGGCGAATCTGGTGTCGATAGCCACCTACTTCGATGAGCCATTTGCGGATCCTTCGTTTGTCCCCACTTTTTACGTATCAAAGTTAGCCCGGACTATGGTCACCGTGGCGTTGGCCGGTGATGGCGGCGACGAGAATTTCGCTGGTTACAGCAAATACCTGGACGATCAACGTGAGAACCGTTTACGCAAGTGGGTTCCCGGTGCGATACCACAGGCTGTCGCTGGCGGTTTGTCGCGGATGCTCGCAGATAATCCGGTCAGTCAATTACGGCGAGGCAGTTCATTGCTGAACAGCTTGTCCGGTAGCCCGTCGCGGGGATTTTTTCTCTCAAACTCATTTTTCAGACGACATATCTGGGAGCGACTGATCACTGGTCAATTTGCCAGCGAGGTGTCCGGCTACGACTCCTCAGCGGTAACACAGGACTATTACGCGAAAGCCGACACTGACGATCATTTGTCGAAGCTTTTGTATACCGATATAAAAAGTTATCTGCCGGGGGACATACTGGTTAAAGTCGACCGCATGAGTATGGCGAACTCGCTGGAAACGCGGGCGCCTATTCTTGACTATCGGGTGGTTGAATTTGCCGCCACGTTACCGTCTGAAATGAAAATTCACAACGGTGAGGGCAAAAGTGTTCTGAAGACATCACTGGAAGGGTTTCTGACCAACGATACTCTCTATAGAAAAAAGATGGGGTTCTCTGTCCCTCTGGCGAGTTGGCTGCGCAATGAAATAGCCTCTGTTGCAGAGCGTTATCTGTTGGCTGAAAATAATGGGCTATCGAATTTTTTCAGCGTGTCTGAAATCCGCGGCTTGTGGATGGAGCACCAAAGCGGTAAACGGGACTACTCCCAGGAGCTCTGGAGTTTATTAGTCTTCGAAATATGGTGGCAGCAGTACATCGCCTGATGTCACCGCGGTGGTGTCCCGGGGCTGAGGCCCGGGGCGCAAGCGATAGCCGGTCGGTGGTGGCAGCCCGCTACTTAGTGAAAAGCCGCACCGTTTTGCTTGTAGTTATCCACGAATGAATCCATGTCGTATTCTGCATCGTGCAGTCTGGGTAGCAGATCGTTGAGCAATACCGGTGTATGCGGGTTGTTGTCGTGGAATAGAAAGATATCGCGGTCGTTCACTTCACCGGCTATTTCAGCCGCTCTGGCGCGAGCAGCTGTATCATCTCTCAAACGCCAGTCATTGCTGTCCAGGGACCACTTGCAGATGTCAAACTTGAGTTTGCGTGAAGCACGTATTGTTGCGGTAGTTACCGTGCCAAGTGGTGGCCGGAACAGTGTCGGGGTATACCCCGAAACCTCGAAAATCCGTTCCTGGCACCGGAGCAGGTCTGCCAGGTACTCCTGGTACCCGGGTGGTTGGCCAAGC
>CALKXD010000140.1 GCA_938003855.1 uncultured Granulosicoccaceae bacterium
AGTGGAGCTGGCATAAAAAAAAAAAAACAAACCCATAAAACTGCTTACAACCCTATTTTTATAGGCATTTAAAAAACAAACAAAACCTGCACGGGCCGCCTGATCACATCTTAAATCAGTACTTTTATAACTCACTTAAGAACGATTAAGTATGGCTGGTATTCTGCAACACCACTGTACGGTTATCCACACCGCCAAACCGGCAATAATCATTTACATTTGATCACGTCCAGATCTGCTAATGTCCCAGCTCCACTACAGGGATATACACCAATGAAAAAGATAATAACCGCTGCAGCGTCAGTCCTGCTGATTTCCGCCACCACAGCACAGGCAGAAGGCCTGGGTGATTTAACCGGGGGATGGAGCGGTGATGCAAGTGTGGGGGCCACCAACGCCGCTGGCAACTCCAAGGCAAGCAGTATCTCCGGCGCGATCAAGCTAAGTAAAAATGTCGATAAATGGACGCATGTTCTTTCTGCCTCTGTACTCAGAGGTGAATCCACCATTGTTGTCGAACGCCGCCTTGCTGACGGATCAGTTGAAATTGACCCCGCCACCAATGCTCCGGTACGCGATATCATCAAAGGTGAAAACTCTGAGCGATACACAATCGGTTATCAGCCCCGCTACCAGTGGAAAGACAATTCATACTTCTTCGGTATCGTAGACTGGGAAAAAGACAAGCCTGCCAACATCAACACCGCCACCCGGCAGATCATCGGTATCGGTCATACCTTCTGGCAAACCAGCACCGGCTTTTTCAATGGTGAAGTCGGCTTTGGTAATAAAAATCTCGAGCCAGTATTCGGCGACGACCTGAACGGCGGCATTGGCTACGTCGGGTTCAATTTCTATAATCGCCTGACCGAAACCACCACCTTTAATGCAGACATGAAATCAGATTTCGGCAGTGATAATACTTTCACCGAAATCGGCCTCGGGCTCACGTTCAAGGCATCGGATAAATTGTCAGTCAAGCTCAGCCACTTCCTGCGCAACAACACTGATTTAACCAACCCGACCAACCCTCTGGACGCCGACACCGATACCGTCACCACACTTAACCTGGTGTTCGCACTCAACTAGCACACCACGCAGGCGGGTCCACTGGCGTTAAGAGTCGGCTCCGTCCCTACCCGCCCTTTGCAACCTACCCTGCGGAGCACACTGCGCCGCGGGGCCTGACGGTACACAGCCCTTTCAGTCATCTGCAAGTGAATCGTTAAACGGCTGAGCCCTTCAGCCGGCAGAACAGGCTGACGCGGCCTCACTCAAACCAGAACACTCCGACATACCGACCGGTGCACATCGTACGTGGGCCACTGCTGCTATGCAGCGCTTCATCATTTTGCGGCGCGTAAAGACCGGACAACAGCCACGTCACCTTCCGCGGCACTGATCATGTGTCCTAAGCATTCAACACAACAACCTGATCAACCAATCCAGGTTGACCGCCACCGTGTTTTTAAGCAAACTCCCCCTCAAGGGGCCGCGAACGCCTCGTGAGGCGCCAGCCAAAGACTCGCATCCCGATTATTACCTTTTAGAGGATGCACCATGGCGTCACCCGTCCAGATCAACTGTTCCCAGCTCTCCAGACTTATCGGCACTCCGGCAGCCCCGGTCCTGCTCGATGTTCGTATCGACGAAGATTTCGCTGCCGACCCGTATTTGCTCCCTGCAGCATTCCGTCACCCTCATACATCAGTCGATGCACTTGCCCGGCGCCTGCAATCGTCACGCGTGGTGGTCTACTGCCAGAAAGGGCTGAAAATAAGCGAAGGGGTGGCCGCCATTCTGCGCACCTGCGGTGTTGCAGCAGAAGTTCTAAAAGGCGGGCAGTTCGCCTGGCGCGATGCCGGACTGCCAATGATCCCGCACCAGGCACTGCCACCACTGAATGAGTCGGGCCAGACTGTCTGGGTCACTCGCCTGCGACCCAAAGTGGACCGCATCGCCTGCCCCTGGCTGATCCGGCGCTTTGTCGATCCAAACGCACGATTTTTGTTTGTGTCTGCGCCGACGGTTACAGCGGTTGCTGAAAAATTCAACGCGACGCCATTCGATATAGAAGATGTCTTCTGGAGTCATCGCGGCGATCAGTGCACCTTCGATACCATGCTGTCCGAGTTCGGCCTGGGCACCGATGCATTGCAACGACTGGCCACTATCATCCGCGGTGCAGATACCGACCGCAACTCCCTGGCACCTGAATCCGCAGGCTTGTTGGCCGCCTCACTTGGATTATCGCGTATGCATACAGATGATCTGGCGCAACTTGACGCCGGTATGGCACTGTACGATGCGTTCTATCGATGGGCACGCGATGCCGTTGATGAAAAACACAGCTGGCCATCAACCCGCCAGAAACCGCGGGGCTGATATGCCACACACAGCACCCGTCACACCAGCCGAGGCTTTTCGCGTCTGGTTGAAAATAGGCCTGCTGTCATTTGGTGGACCTGCCGCACAGATAAGCCTGATGCATCGCTTTGTCGTCGAAGAGCGAAACTGGCTGACTGAAAAACAGTTTCTGGACGCACTGAGTTTTTGCATGCTGCTGCCGGGGCCCGAAGCAATGCAGCTTGCCACCTATGCCGGTTGGCGCTTGCACGGTATTCGCGGCGGGTTGATCGCCGGACTGTTGTTTGTGCTGCCCGGCGCACTGGTGGTAATGCTGCTGGCCACCGTGTATGTGTACTTCGGTAAACTGGCCGCCGTTGATGCGTTGTTTCTGGGGGTTAAGGCTGCGGTGATTATTGTCGTGATAGAGGCCCTGCTTAGAGTATCAAAACGCGCACTGGCAACTCCGTGGCACTGGCTGATCGCGGGCCTGGCGTTCATTGGTATTTTCTTTTTTAATTTCTCCTACCCGCTTATTGTGCTGGCCGCAGCTGTGGTTGGTTTTTTTCTGTTAACGCCAAAGGAGAGCACACGCCCCGTCGAAAACCCATCCGCCAATAACGCGGCCGGCACGGTTGCAACCATCAGGACCATTGCCGTATTCAGCGGCTTGTGGGCCGCACCGCTATTGCTTCTATGGAGAGTCATACCAGAGTCGGTTTTACTGGATATCGGCCTGTTTTTTTCACGCCTGGCAGTAGTCACGTTTGGTGGCGCTTATGCGGTACTGGCCTATCTAGCCCAGGATGTAGTCACAGCGTTCGGATGGCTGACCACCGGTGAAATGATGGACGGCCTCGGACTGGCAGAAACCACCCCCGGCCCGTTGATTCTGGTCACTGAATTTGTCGGCTTTATTGCCGGCTACCGCGACGCCGGGCTGGTGATGGGCATTGCCGCCGCACTGATCACTCTATGGGTGACCTTCGTGCCGTGTTTTTTATGGATCTTTGCCGGAGCGCCCTATATCGACTGGCTTTGCGCTCAACCCAGACTTACAGGCGCACTGGCGGCAATAACCGCAGCGGTTGTCGGTGTGATACTGAATCTGTCGGTGTGGTTTGCCCTGCACGTGCTGTTTCAATCGGTGAGCGCGGTAAAGCACGGCCCACTGACGTTATGGGTCGCCGATCTCACCACACTGGACTGGCGAGTGGCGGTACTGACGACGATCAGTGGCATCCTGTTGCTGCGACTGCACTGGAATATAGTTCTGGTGTTGGCCACTGTGTCAGCGCTGGGCCTTTTAACCTTGTGGTTATAGCCAGACACTAACTGCCAATAGGGCATCAGCGTCGCTGATGCCTTATTTTAAAACGTACTCACCGCAGGCCTTACCCTGACCGGCGCTGTCTGCGCTTTTTTACCGCCCTGGTTTTTCTCTTTGCAGCGGGTGCCTTCTTGCGGCTGCGTCGGCCGGCAGACGCCGGCTTTACATCAACCTTGCGTCGACTGGACGATTCAAACACCAACTCCAGCGCAAACTGACGGATAAACCCCTGATCCCGAAAAGCATGGTCAGTAACTTCAAGCACCCAGTCACCGGTGACCGGCGCACCGGCAAGCGTTGCCAGTCGAGGTATAAGGCTGGCGTCGTAACTGCGCACGATATCGTTTTTACCGCTGCCCTCGCGATCATGAAGCACAATTGAATTGCCTGACGGTGGCTGCAGCGACACCGTCAGATCACCTATCCAGCTGTGCTGCAGATCAATGGTCACCTTTACCGAGACCAGTTCACGCAAGTCAGATACGGCAAGCGATGTGGTAGTGGTTTGCATATCGATGATCGGCTCCATAAACTGACCACTGATGGTGATGCTGTCGGTCTGCAATTGCGGCGTAGCCAACTGCACCGCTGTTTGCGCATTAATGCGACCAAAACCATACAACGGACTGCGGCCACTTTGATAATTGCCATTGCCTGCATCTATTTTATCGCACGATTGACGCAATACATCCGCCACCTGCTGCCAGTGTAAATCGGGGTTCATCGATATAACCAGCGCAGCCACACCGGCCGCCCCGGGCGCTGCACTGGACGTACCACCAAACGAGTTGGTGAACTGACCGCCCAGATCGCCTTTTGCAACGTCCCCATCGTTATAACCACTGCCATGCCGCCGATCCGTGGTCCAGATACCCGGTGTTAACGCGTCGGGATGATTGAACGGCTGATGACCAAAGTCATTACTCGGGAAGGCACAGAAAATTGCATCACCCATATCGCTGTAGACACTGCGCTTGCCGCTATCGTTACATGAGGCTACCGCAAACACATTGGGGTTGATGGCATAGCCGTCCATGCCCACATCTTCGTTACCATTGCCCGCCGCCCACATAATCACACAGCCCTTGCCCTGCCGACCGTTTTGCGTCGCGTGCTCTATTGCCAGTCGGGTTGAATCCGGCAGGGGTACAAAGGTGGTATGACGCGGATCGTCAGGATCCCACCACCGACCATCAGGCGGCCCCCAGCTACAGGAGATAACATCAGCGCCCTGATCAACTGCCCAGGCTATAGAATCGGCCTCTGCCTGCGAACCCAGCGCTGAGACATTGCGAATCGGCATCAGTCGGGCTTCCGGCGCGACCCCGCTGGCTCCCAGCGTGCCATTGGCACAAGCTACCCCGGCACAGGCAGTGCCGTGGTTATCACTGCTGTGCCTGGGCCGGGGATTATCATTGCGAAACTGGAAATCGGCCGGCGCTATAATTTTATTGGCGCCGGTAAATTCCGGGTGATCAATATCGACGCCATCATCTATAACCGCGATAACCGTCCCGGCCCCCCGGTTGATCAGATGCGCGCCCTCGACCTGGGCACTGGCACTGACAGAGACCCCGTTTACAGTGGTCGACTTCAGATGCCACTGCTGATCAAAGATCTGCCGACGTCCTTTGCGTCTGACCAGTTCAGGGTGACAGCAAGCGACCCCTGCACGCTTGAGAAGTGTTGCCGCCATCTCAAACACCGCCTGGCCACAGCCTTCCGGCGCACCGGCAAACCAGGCATTGTGGAGATAATCTATTTTGCGCTTTACAGTCAGACCGACCTCGGCAATGGCCGCCACGCACTGTGACTGATCTATATCATCGTCAAATTTAACGAATATATTTTCCGTATAAATAACCGGTTCATGTGAGTCGCCGTCGATCAGCACACTGCCGGCGAAGCGTATGTCTGACTGACTGCGCAGCGACGACTTGGCTTTTTTGACCGTCACTGACCGGCTGCTGGTGCTTTTTTCAAAGATCTCCACGCCCGCTTCCGGGATCGCGAAGCAGATGTCGAACCCCTGTAATGCTTCTCGCTCCTGCCGGGGCACCGGCCCGCTTAATAAAGATTTTCTGCTGCGGGTTCGCACCGCAATAAACTGACTACTTTGCTCGAGTTTATAGGTGCTTCCATTAGCACCGCCATAGATCACTGATACCATTCCCACTCTCCCTGTTTGCATCCAATACTTGTATACACCGGGCTCCTGTCGCTGCTAGACTTTGCCGATAAACCGCCAAATTCAACAACACTGGCAACCGTCTATCTGGATACCACACACAGTAATCAAATCAATACCCTAAACGGGCTATAAAAGGCGGGATCACATGGAAATCGAAAAATACTCGCAGCATTTTCCAGCTTCGATACCGGTCGGAAGCGACGCAGACCACTATCGGCTATCTACCCGGCACTGCGCGACCGCAGTCGATGCCTTGGCTATCAGGGACGAAGAAATCGCCTTTATCGATGGCAATCTCGGCTATGTACTCGCCACTATTGAATCAATTGACGATTTAACACAAGCGTATCCGGTGTACGAAAAAGACGCCGACCCGGGCGTAGCGACAGGTAACCTTTCGATCCGACTGCCGTCATCGGTCAAGGTACAATCCATAGAAAATACATTAAGTGATCTGGGCTACCGCATCACCCGCATCCCGGGATACGCACCTCACTCCGCCTGGCTTGCGCCAGACAATGGCGATGCTGCCGCCTCGCTAAACGGCATCGGGCTACTGCTGGAGCAGATTCAGCCCGACCATCTCGAAGCCCAGTTACTGCGAATCCGCAGCAACCGCTGATGGCGGAGGGGA
>CALKXD010000141.1 GCA_938003855.1 uncultured Granulosicoccaceae bacterium
CTAAGTTGGTAAGTCTTCTATGCGGCTGCCGGTAGATAGCAGGTCTTCCAGTACGCCGTCTTCTATATCTATCTGCAGTGCATCATTGAATCGGTTAAAGAACCCGCACAGCGCTATTCGCAATGTGAGTTCGACAATTTGTTCTTCACTGAAATGCTGTCGAAGGTCGTCAAACATCTTGTCCCGGATCATGTTCCACTGATTGGTGACAGCGATAGCATAGTCGCGAACCAGATGGTCGACACGATCAAAAGAGGGGATTTCCTCATCCAGAATATTGGCAACAGATTCAGCGGTAAGACCGTGTTCAATAGCACGTGGTGCATGATGGGCCACACAATAGCGACACTCGTTTAAACGCGACACCGTCACCAGTGCGATTTCCAGGTGGCGTTTGTCCAGCACAGCCTCATCGGCGAAATCCAGCAGAAGGCCCATGATGTGTTTTAACGCAGGCGGGCGATGTGCAAATACTTTGACCTGATTGAGAAATGGTCCGTAGTCTCGTGCGTATCTTTCATAGATGGGGCGGACTTCATCGGGTACCTCTGCTGCGGATATGTCACTGACTCTAGCCATCGTTGTTCCCTCTGGTGTGTGTGCTGCCGTCAAGCGTACACTGAAGTGAACGCCATTGGTACCAGGCCGGATTGCTCATGGTATGGCCTGGATATCGCGCAGAAAACCGGTTTGCTTTTCGTTTGATTATTGCATCAAATACGTTTTGATATCTGCTGGAGAATGTATCTGCTGCGGGGGCAATGGCTCGCAGAGATGCTGTCATTGTTGCGAATATCCCGTGCTATTGCGGCGGGCCGTTCAAGCCCTGCCCGGAGGCGGAGCGGGCAAAGTGATCGGGGTTATGTGAATTCCCGATATAACCAGAAGTGTTGGCAATCGTCTGAGACCATAGAGCACTGTACTCGATCGCTACTTTGTGAGTTTGCCCTTTGATCCGTAGCTGTGCTGTAGCTATTGGAAAGGTGTGGGCGTTATTACCAGCGGCCTGCGGGTGATAGCGAGCCCGGTGACAAGCTCCCATTGGTAGTCATTGGGCGTTACACTGGATCATTAGAGGGGGATTTGACCATCATGACTGACATTGATACCGGATTACACGGCTGGCAGCAGAGTAGCAATCATAATCGTATGATTGACTTGCAAAACAAATCGGCGGGCAGCGCAGATGGCTCTACCGTGGAACTGGCGTATTTTGGCAGTTCGGCATTTCGTGTGGTGTCGCCGGAGGGCATCAGTATCATGATTGATCCCTGGCGAAATCACCCGGTTGGTAAGTGGGACTGGTACTTCCATGATTTTCCGCGTGAGACGGTGGATATTGGTGTCTCTACACATGCACACTTTGATCACGATGCGTTGCATCGGCTTGATGCCCATGTGCTGTTGGATCGACTGATTGGTCGCTACACGTTTCGGGATGTCACAATCACCGGGATCGCAGATAAACATGCGACCGATTCGCAGGCTGCGAGCTATGACTTTAAAAAAATTATCAAATCCTTTCACGGGGTTGATATCACGCCGCCTGACAACCCGCGCTCATGGGACAATTGCCTTATCGTGATAGAGACCGGCGGCCTTCGTATCCTGCACTGGGGAGACAACCGTCATAATCCGCCTGAGCCGGTCTGGGATGCACTGGGACACATTGATGTGCTGCTGATACCTGTCGACAATTCGCAGCATGTGCTGAGTCATATCATGGTTGATAGTATTATCGAGCGGTTGAAACCGGCGCTTACCGTGCCGCATCACTATTATATCTGGGATATTGTGCAGCGGCAGAGTACCTTGATGCCGGTGACAGACTGGCTGGATCTTCATTCGGATCTGGTCAGGCCTGTCGGTAGCGCATGCCTTGGGCTTGATGCCACAAAGCTGGATGCCGGAAACCCGCAAATTGCCTATTTCGGTGATCATGTTGCGTTTGACAAAGGCCAATGGATGGAGTCGGGGTCACGCTAGCTGGTGCCTAGCCAGAAACAGGGTGTCGCAAGGATCATTCAGGTGCGTGAGATTTTGCCTGCCACAGGTAGGCGCTTAGTTGTTCTTAAGTAACTACTAGTGGTCGGCACAAGATGGCGTGCCTGAGTGGTACGCAGTAGCGCTTGTTTCCGGATGGGCGCTAGCTTATTCCGGTTCCTGCAAAGCCCGGGCTTGAAACCGGTCATCGCCATTAGTGATCACGCGGGAATTGTGCGAATATGGTAAATAGCTGGAACTGCGTTCTATCTGATCGGGTGCAAACCCCACAATTGAGGAGAAAAAATAATGAAGCGACTGATAGCGGTTGGTGCCATCACCACATTGCTGACTTCACTTTCGGGGCTGGCACAGGCGGCCGATTTCACCCAAAAGGAATGGCAGGTCGTCGGTACCTGGGCTAGCCTGGAAAACTACAAGCAGCACGAAAACCCCTTCTGGACTAAAACCCTCTCTGAGCTCTCAGATGGTGCGATTACCGCCAATATGAAGGACTACACCAATGTAGGTATGTCCGGCTTCGAAACCATGCGGTTACTTAAGCTTGGTACCTTTGATGCGGTTCATGCTCTGACCTCTTATACTGCACAGGATGCACCAGCCCTTGAGGGGATAGATCTGGCAGGTGTCATCCAGGACTTTGGCAAATACCGGGAGGCTATGGCAGCCTACAAGCCGGTTATCGAGCGCGAGCTTAAAGAAAAGTTCAACGCCAAAATGCTTATGCTCTACACCTTCCCGAAACAGCAGTTCTTCTGTAACTTCGGGTCCGCAGATGCGACAGATGTACATCTGAAAGACCTGGAAGGCAGGAAATTACGCACCTACTCTGCATCTATTGGTGATTTCATTGAAGGTCTTGGTGGTAGTGCGGTTACTCTGCCGTTTGCTGAAGTCGTTCCTGCTTTGCAAAAGGGTGTGGCAGATTGCGGCGCCACCGGCGTAATGCCCGCTTACAATGCCAAGTGGTATCAAGTGGTCACACATAATGTGCGGGTAAATATAGGGTTTGCAGCGACTTTCCTCGCGGTAAATCAAAATACCTGGGATTCATTAACGCCCGATACTCAAAAGCTGATGACAGAAGAAGCCGCCAAAGTCGAAGATGCGATTTGGGAAAGCACCGAAGCGTTGAATGCGGAAGCTGCGCTATGCAACACGACAGGGCCTTGCAGCAAAGGTGAGCCGGGTGGAATGGTCGCCGTTGAGCTTAACGATGACGACAAAGCACGGGTAGAGGTTGCCGTGAACGATTTTGTTCTGAAGCGGTGGGCAAAGCGTTGTGGTAGCGATTGCGCCATGGAATGGAATGATTCCATTGGTAAAGTGCTTGGTGTGCAGGCACCCGTAGAGTAATCATGTGCTTGCGATGGATGGCGTTTGCAAGAGGTAGCAGGTAAAAAATATGAAAAACCTTGACGCCATCCATCGCGCCTTGCACCGCATCTCGCTGTGGGCAGTCTGGCTGGGGGGGCTGGCATTGTTGTTGTCAGCTTTCATGGTCACCATTGATGTTTTTTGCCGCAAATTCTTCAATGTCACAATGAGTGGCTCTGATGAAATATCCGGTTATGTGTTTGCCGCAAGCACCACATGGGCTTATTCCTACTGCTTGCTGAATCGATCGAATGTGCGTATCGATGTGCTTTACAATTTTCTGCCAGTGGCTGCGCGTTCGGTTCTCGATGTCGTTGGTGTCTCGTTGCTGCTGTATTACATGTCCTTTTTAATGCGCAAGGCATTTAATGTTTTCTGGACATCCTGGGCTGGAAATTCGACTTCCACAACCACACTTCAAGTGCCCCTGTGGATTCCCCAACTGATGTGGTTTCTGGGTCTGGCGCTATTTGTGATCACTCTATCCTTCGTATTGTTGTATACGCTGGTGGCTCTAATCAGAAGGGATACAGCACTGGTGCAACGTGTGGCCGGAGCTATGAGTGCACAGGAGGAAATAGTGCAGGAAACTCACGGCCTTGATGTAAACACCATAGACGTTACTTCACAGTCTGGTAAAAATTCCTGATGGCAGGCTTGATCGTTCTGATTCTGCTGGTCCTGGTTGTTGCCAGTATTCCCGTCGCGGCCGTTCTTGGCATATTGACCTTCACGCTTGACGATATCTATATGGCTGGCCGCCTGAAAGGCGCGATTGGTGAGTTTGTCTGGGACAAAAGCAAAGACGCTGTGTTGGTTGCGATCCCGATGTTTATTTTGTTGGGTGAAATTATGCTGCGCGCTGGAATCGCACAACGAATGTACAACGCTGTGGTGCAATGGCTGTCGTGGTTGCCTGGCGGGCTGATGCACGCCAATATCGGGTCTTGTGCAATTTTTGCGGCGTCCAGCGGATCCAGTGTCGCTACCGCGGCAACCGTTGGCACGGTCGCTGTTCCAGAGATGGAGAAGCGCAGCTATAACCAGCGACTGTTTCTGGGCTCTCTTGCGGCAGGTGGCACTCTGGGAATTCTTATTCCGCCTTCTATTAATCTGATTATCTATGGGCTGATCACTGACACCTCCGTCCCGGAGCTCTACCTGGCGGGTATCTTCCCCGGCCTGCTTTTAGCGGGGCTGTTTATGTTGATCATTGTTATTTCGTGCCTGATCTGGCGCGGCTGGGACGGTGTGAAAACGCAAACCAGCTGGGCGGAGCGAATCCGGACCCTGCCCGATCTAGTACCACCGATTCTGTTGTTTGGCGTGGTGGTAGGGTCGATCTACGCGGGTGTCGCCACCCCGACAGAAGCTGCATCGGTGGGCGTGGTTTTCGCGCTGGTTCTTGCCGCGTGGCGGCGTATGTTGTCGGTGCAGATGCTCAAAGAGGCTTTTGAGGGCACCATGCGTACTACCGCGATGATCATGATAATCATTCTTGCTGCGGTGTTCCTGAATTTTGTATTGGGGTTTATGGGGGTTACTCAGGATATTCTCGATGCCATTGAGGCGCTGGGTCTGACGCCTACTGAAACCATGATAATTATCATCGTGTTTTACCTTCTGTTGGGTATGTTTATGGAAACCCTGTCGATGTTACTGACCACGGTACCGATCGTGTTTCCCATTGTGCAGGGCCTTGGCTACGACCCGGTGTGGTTTGGTATTCTTGTCACGGTATTAATGGAAGCGGCACTGATCACACCGCCAATTGGCGTCAATCTTTATGTGGTGCAGGGAGTGCGTACTAATGGCGGCCCGTTTAACGATGTTGCTTATGGCGCAGTGCCGTTTGTATTGATGATGCTGGTACTGTTAACACTGCTGATGGTGTTTCCACAAATTGCGCTGTATTTGCCAGAGCTTGTTTATAGATGATAGTGCTTGTTTGTATATGACGGTGCCCGGATACCGGCAAGATCAATCGTCACTTGAAAATACCTGTTCATTACCGAGGCCCGGAGTCAATGCACGCTGAAGCAAGCGTCCGCGTATCTGTTGATATAGGCGGCACTTTTACCGATTTACACCTCTACGATCCCGCCACTGACCGCACGCTGGCTTTTAAAACGCCCAGCACTCCAGCGGATCCGTCCATTGGTTTGATCAATGGTCTGCAGGGAATTACCGGGCTCGCCGGGTTAGCTCTATCAGATATCGATCTGATTTTGCACGGTTCTACCATTGCCACCAATGCGGTGCTTGAACGCAAGTTGCCACGTGGAGCGCTGATTACCACGCAGGGTTTTAGAGATGTACTGGAAATTGGCCGTCACATACGTCGTGATGTCTACACACTCAGAGCGGAGGATCGATCACTGCTGGTGCCCCGTCAATGGCGCTATGGCGTGTCTGAACGAGTGACTGCAGACGGGTCAATTCAAACCCCGCTTGACGAAGTGGCGTTGCACCGGATTATTGATGATCTCGTTAAAGAGAAGATTGAAGCGGTGGCCATTGTATTTCTGCATGGCTACCGAAATCCGGTCCACGAGCAACGCGCGGCGGAGATTATTAATGAACGGGCACCGCATCTTTCTGTGACCACTTCCTATCTTTCAAGTCCGGAGATACGTGAATTTGAACGCACATCGACGACGGTTCTCAATGCCATGCTGCGTCCTGTCATTTCCGGCTATCTTGAACGCCTGACCGGACGCCTTGAGCAATCCGGCATCAAGGCGTCTTTATATCTGGTGCAATCCAACGGTGGCCTGGCAACACCGAAAGATGCCGCAAAGCTGCCCGCCAAGTTATTGCTCAGCGGCCCTGCGGGTGGTGCGATGGCAATGGCGGCACTGTCTAAGCGGCATGGAATGACTAACCTGGTGGGCTTTGATATGGGTGGCACCAGTTCTGATATTTCGGTCGTTCGTGATGGTCAGATCGGTGAGACCGCAGAATCCAGTATTGACGGGTTGCCGGTGCGCCTGCCGATGGTAGAGATACGGACCATTGGAGCGGGTGGTGGCAGTATAGCCAGGCTTGAGTCAGGCGCATTGCGTGTCGGGCCTGAAAGCGCAGGCGCTGAGCCCGGTCCAGTGTGCTATCAACGTGGCGGACAGAACCCTACAGTCACTGATGCCAATGCGGCGCTGGGTCGTATTGATGCGAGCGCTTTTAAAACCGGTGGCATGCAACTGGATGTTCAGGCGTCATCTGACGCTATCGAAAAGAATATAGCGCAGCCGCTCGGGTTTTCTGCCGGTCACGCGGCCTCGGGTATTCTGGATGTTGCGACCGCCAATATGGCGGGGGCTATCCGCTTGAGTCTGTTTGAAAAAGGGGCGGATCCATCGGATTTTTCGCTGGCCCCCTTTGGTGGTGCGGCCGGCCTGCATGCGTGCGCGGTTGCGCAGGAGCTTGGGATCAACAAAATAGTATTTCCAGCGAATGCATCTACATTGTCTGCACTGGGTATTTTGCAGGCAGATCTTCGATATGATCTGTCAGAGTCGTTACTGATGCCGGCAACAGCAGCGGCCGTATCAACCCTGGCAACTGCTGTCGGTAAGTTATATAGGCAGGCGGCCGGGCTACTCGCGGCGAACGGGTTTAACGATGATCAGCTGCGGATTGAATTCAGCTGTGATATGCGTTACCGCGGTCAGGCGTTCGAGCTATCCACACCATGGCCGCAGGTAAGTGGCGAAACACCGTTGGGTGTCGATTCATTGGAACAGTTGGTCAGTAATTTTCACACCTTGCATGAAGAACGTTTTGCACATGCGTCGCCAGAGGATGCCGCCGAGATTGTTACGGTCAGGGCAGTGGGTGTCGGTTTGCTGGGGAAGACGGATTTACCTAATCAACCGAAAACCAAAACGTCCGCTGTTGATTCAGCTGCATCCAATCTGACGGGTGACAAGCGTTATCGCACATTGTATCTCGATAATGCTCAACACAAGGTGCCTTGCATTCTGCGTGATGATCTAAGCGTCGGTGATGCGCCATTGTCCGGCCCCGTGGTTATAGAGGAAAGCTATACCGTGTTGTTGCTGCATGCTGGCTGGACGGTGCAGGTAATCGACAATGGTGATCTGTTATGTGAACGCAGCGGAGTAGCATCAGTATGAGCAAAGCAACTGTGGTTGATCCAATCCGCCTTGAGGTGATTCGTAACGCGTTGATTGCCGGCGCAGAAGAAATGAATATTTCTATCTGGCGTACAGCTCGATCAACAGTCGTGAGAGAAACGCTGGATTATTCAACAGCACTGTTTGATGGCAAAGGTAATGCTGTCGCTCAATCAACAAGAATCCCGATTCACCTGAACAGTATGTCGGTGTGTCTGGCAGATATAGTACAGAGTCATATCCCTTTGGAAGACTGGAATGATGGCGATGTCATACTGACTAATGATCCCTATTGCGGTGGTCAGCACCTGCCGGATTTTGTGGTGTTTCAGCCGTTGTTTATCAACGGTGAGCGTATCGCTATATCCGCTGCCATTGTGCACCACATAGATGTGAGTGGTGGGGCTGCCGGTAGCTACTTTGCCGGTGCAAAAGAGGTCTATCACGAAGGATTGAGAATTCCCCCGCTGAAACTGGTTGAAGCAGGTGTGACAAATCAGGCTGTGGTAGCAATTGTCAGGCAAAACAGCCGTGAGCCTGAAAAAATCGGTGGTGACCTGCAGGCGCAAATAGCATCGCTTGAGGTGGGGGCTCGTTCCATAGAGAGGCTTGCCAATCGCTATGATAACGATGTCATCGTCGCTGCCATGGATGCCATACTGACTCAATCCGAAACTGCTATGCGTGACACTATCCGGTCAATTCCCGATGGTACCTATCGCTTTGAAGATTTTGTCGACGATGACGGGCAGCAGGCGGTTGATCTGAAAATAATTGCCAGTGTTGAAATCCACGGCGACAGTTGCACGGTTGATCTGTCTGAATCCGCTGAACAGGCACCGGGCCCGGTTAATTGCACACTCAATATGGCACGTTCCGGTGTCTATTGCGCGTTGTTAAGTGTTGCCGAGGGCAGGGCAATGGCCAACTCCGGTGCCTACCGGCCTATCGAAGTGATCTGTCGTCCGGGCTCTATTGTTAACTGCCTGGAGCCAGCACCGGTAGCAAATCGTATGGCCACCGGTCATCGAATAGTCACCACGGTACTTGGCGCGTTGTCCGGCCCGCTCCCCGAGGTCATCCCGGCTGCCTATTATGGTGTTTCCTACGTGGCGGCACTGTCTGCGCCGGACCGGTTTGTGGAGGGCGAGCGACGTGTGTACTTCGAAATAGAAGTCGGTGGCTGGGGTGCGCATCCGCAAGGTGATGGGGCTAATGGTTTCTCGGCGGGCTTTCATAACCTGGCTAATTCACCCGTTGAAATGTGTGAGTCCTTGTTCCCGGTTGTGTTTACTGAATACGGGTTCGTAGAGGGTAGTGGTGGAGACGGGCAATACCGCGGTGGCCTCGGGCTGGCCCGTGAATGGCGTCTGGATGCAGACTGGGGGTCATTGTCTGGTAATTTCGAGCGCTTCCGTTATGCGCCCTATGGCCTTAATGGCGGTGAGGAAGGCTCAAAAGGGCGATTTCTGCACATGCGCGGTGATGAAGTCACCGAATTGCCGTCAAAAATATCCGGTGTTGAACTGCAGCGTGGTGATCGGGTTCGGCTGGAAACGTCGGGTGGTGGCGGATGGGGTAAGCCTGAAGATCGATTAGAAGCTGATCGGCTTAAAGATGTAAAGGGGGGTTATATTTGATCCGTAAATAAATGGGAGGTTGTTGCTACCGGGCGACGACATCTGCAGACAGTGCAAAGGGACAGCTACACAGGCAAGCGCCGGGAAGGTGCCGGTCTATTTACCGGGCGACTTTGTTATAGCACGATATCAGCACGTCGAGGTGGTACAGCAGCGGTTAGAACAGTTCTTTATATGGCGATGCTGTCCGCTACATAACACAATCCAATCATGAGTGCTTTTTACACCAAGGTGGTAGCGTAAGGTAAACACAAAATGGTCGCCATTGTTGCTTGTATGCGAAAAATATTCTCCATACTTAACTCCGTGGTCAGGGATAATCCAGGGTGGAAAGGCGCATAAATATATATTTAGCGGGCTTGATTTTTAATCACAGTCGCTTGTTGCGGTATCTTCGGAAGGATTGTATGGAAGTTGGGAAGGGGGCTGCGATATATAAGTAGCCGTTTTACAACAGTGATCCCGAATGCTTATTGAGCTACTGATGTTATAGCGCAGAAGCTCATTTTATGTAGAGCGTCTCTACAGAGGTAATTAACCCTGAAGACAACAGAGTATCCAAACATGCCGGTTGTCCAGTATTTTTTCGGTCAACTTGAGTATCGTTGACCAC
>CALKXD010000142.1 GCA_938003855.1 uncultured Granulosicoccaceae bacterium
CACAACACCATCCACAACAACCAGGAAACCCGCAGCGTCAGCAAGGCCACACAACACCACCCACAACACCCTGGAAACCCGCAGCGTCAGCAAGGCAACACACTACCACCCACCACACCCAGGAAACCCGCAGCGTCAGCAAGGCCACACAACACCACCCACCACACCTAGGAAACCCGCAGCGTCAGCAAGGCCACACAACACCATCCACAACAACCAGGAAACCCGCAGCGTCAGCAAGGCCACACAACACCACCCACAACACCCGGGAAACCCGCCGCGTCAGCAAGGCCCCACACTACCACCCACAACACCCAGGAAACCCGCAGCGTCAGCAAGGCACACACAACACCATCCACAACAACCAGGAAACCCGCAGCGTCAGCAAGGCCTCACAACACTCCCCACCGCCTCACAAGCGTTTCAACCAACGCCCCCTGCAGAACGTTACCCCGAAATCACCTACAACAAATCCAACTAGCGGTTACTGTCAATCACCTGCCGAATGGTCTGATCCAACTTATCAACCAACTCCGCACTGTGGTCTTCGGTAAATATATACGGAGGAGCAATCAGCACATGATCACCATTAACCCCGTCAATCGTCCCACCCATCGGGTACACCATCAGGCCGTTCTGAAACGCGGTCTTTTTAATGTTCGCGTGCACCTTTAAAGAAGGATCAAATGGTGCCTTGGATACTTTGTCCTGCACCAGTTCAACCCCCAGAAACAGCCCCCGGCCACGAACATCACCGATATGGGGGTTATCAGCAAATCGCTCAGACAGCATATCGCGCAGCACCGCCCCCTGATGCCTAACATTATCCAGCAGCTGCCGGCTTTCTATTTCCTGTAACACGGCAACACCGGCTGCACACGCCGTGGGGTGACCGAGGTAGGTGTGACCGTGCTGAAAAAAACCACTGCCAGCTTCGATAGCCGTATAGATGTCATCGCTGCAGATCATCGCACCGATGGGCTGTATACCCGCACCCAGCCCTTTTGCAATGCAAATAATATCCGGGGTTATTTGTTCCTGCTGATAGGCGTAGAGTGATCCGGTTCGACCCATGCCGCACATGACTTCATCCAGAATCAACAACACGCCGTACTTGTCGCAGATCTCTCTAATACGGGTAAAATACGTTTGCGTAGCAGTGACCGCACCCAGCGTTGCGCCAACCACAGGCTCGGCGATAAATGCTGCAACCGTATCACCGCCCAGCTCTAGAATTTTCGCTTCCAGCTGATTGGCTATCCGCAATCCATACTCGGACTCAGTCTCTCCCGCCTCTGCCCAGCGCCAGTAAAAGCAGGCGTCTATATGATGCATAGATTTACTTAATAAAGGCTGGAATTGCCGTCGCCGCCATTGGTTGCCTCCGGCAGACAATGCGCCCAGAGTATTGCCATGGTAGCTTTGATGCCTGGCAATTATGTGGATGCGTTCCGGCTGATCGCGCTCAAGGAAATACTGCCGTGACAATTTCAGCGCCGCCTCCACTGCCTCCGACCCGCCACTGACAAAATAGACACGGTTTAAATCACCTGGCGCACGGTCCGTGAGTATGTCGGCCAAACGCTCAGCCGGCTCGGACGTGAAGAAGCTCGTATGTGCGTAAGCAATGTCCTTAAGTTGCCCAACCACCGCATCGGTGACCGCTGTATTACCATGACCAAGGCAGGACACAGCAGCGCCACCGCAGCCATCAAGATACTGCTTACCACTGGTATCGGTAAGATACACACCAGCCCCGGAACTGACAATCGGCGGCTGTACCTGGGAATTTCGAGGAAAAACCCGTGAATCGGGCTGGCTCATTGAGGCATACTCTCTATTGGATCCACAAGGATGACATATTGTGACAGAAGGTAGAATGCCCGTTTTTGGGCGCTAGCTTCCGAAAACGGCTGGATTCGACTAGTAAAGAGGCTCGAACTCCCATCCTGAGATACTGTATCTGTTACGCATTGTGTCCATGAGGGGGTATCCTGTTTACAGTCAGAGCCACGGCCTCTATCTTCGACCGCGTCACTCAGGTGACGAATAACCGCAAGATCTGTTTAGACACATAAAAAAAGGACATTTAATGTTAATTCTATCCCGGCGCATTGGTGAATCCATAAAAATTGGTGACGAAGTCACCGTAACGGTTCTTGGCGCGACTGGCACACAGATTAGACTGGGTATCGAAGCCCCCAAAGAAGTATCTGTTCACCGCGAGGAAATCTACCACCGCATCGCTGAACAGGAAGAACAGAAACTTCAAAAACAGCAGGCCGCAGCCGCCCCGGTCGTGACTGTGCGTCCCAAAATCGTAGCAGCCTCCTCGTAGGTCGCAGCCCTGTCGTAATAGTCTTCAGCCGCCGTTAGCCTTCAGCGGCAAAACCCAGCCAGCCCGAAAGTCAGATCCACGGCGATCTGTACACTAATTAGAGTGGGCCCAATAGGTTATTGGTGCCCGGTCAGGCAGGTATTTCTGCTGCTCACGTGTTTAACAACGGACGTTATCTCACGCCCGCGACTGTATAAAGTCAACTAGACCAGTTTTGATTTCACCGTCGCCAACAGATTGTCAGCGCCACGGGCAAGCAGTCCGACATCGGTACCACAGGCGACAAAACTGAACCCATCGTTTAGAAGCTCTGAGGCAAATGCCGGATCAGTGACCAGCGTGCCCGCCGGTTTACCGACACCTCGCACTTTGACCGCCGCCTCACGAATCGCTACCCAGACTTCATCATCCATGGTTTGACCCAGCTTGCCGAAATCGGCCGATATATCCGCCGGCCCGAAGAACACACCGTCGACACCATCCACCGCGGCAATCTCTTCTACTGCAGCCAGTGCAGCACGGGTTTCTACCTGAACAATGACGCACAATTCTTCGGAGATACGCTCTAGATAGTCACTGGCACGACCAAAACTATTGCCACGATGAGTAAGCGCGACACCGCGAATTCCATGCGGCGGATAGCGCGTGGCGGCAACAGCCTGGCGCGCTTCCTCAGCCGACTGAATCATCGGATACAGCAACGCGGGTGCGCCAAGATCGAGAAGTCGCTTGACCAGTACGGCATCATTCCAGGGAGGTCTGACCATAGGTATGGTGCCGGATCCCATCATCGCCTGCAGCTGCCCAAGTACCGTCGACATATCACTCGGTGAGTGTTCCATATCGAGGAGCGCCCAGTCGTAACCGGACGTGGCAACCACTTCAGCGCCGTAGTTGCTGCACATACTGACCCACAGACCGATTTGCGGCTCCCCCGACTGGATAGCTCGTTTGAACGTATTCTGCGCTAATTGCATCTGGTATTCCCCTGACTCTTGCGTTGACTGGATTCCATCCGTCAATTATTGCATTTATCAGGGATCGCATAGTGTCCTAAAAATTACCTGTGCGTATAGCACAGGCATTAATAGCATCGGGCGGGAATCGACAGCAGGCAGCAAACATCCCCAACGGCAAGCCCGTACTACTGCACACAAGCAGAGTAAACTGCAGTGGCCGCAATCAGGGCCACCGTTTTTACCACAACCATCGTAAAGGCGGCTTGACTGGCAAGCCCGCGACCGTCTGGACACCACGCTGTTGCGAGAATCACTCAAAGGGTGTGATTGCAACCACGACCTATGCGGTCTGGCCAACATTAATGACAAATTACCACCTGTGCTGGGGATACGTCCCGGACGATCAGCCGTCAAAGCGTTTTCCGGACACACCGATGGCTGCACCGGCAACTTTGCTTGAAGCGGAACAAATGATACCGTTCACCCGAACACGGAGAAAATAATGAGCACAACACAACTGGCAAGCCATTCAGCCTCGTTGCAGCACATGGAGCTGCGCGCAGATCTGGCAGCAGCACTGCGATGGGCCGCGCGACTCGGTTTTAATGAAGGCGTCGACAATCACTTTTCGATCGCCGTACCTGATGCATCCGGTGCAATTAACGGTGACCGGTTTTTAATCAACCCTTACGGATGGCACTGGTCTGAAGTGACGGCTTCGTCGATGGTACTTTGCGATGCCGATGGCAACGTGCTCGAGGGCGACAACACCGTCGAAGATACGGCCTTCTATATCCACAGCCGCATACATATCAATGTGCCAAGCGCCGCTGTCGTTTTACACACCCACCAACCCTATGTTACTGCACTGTCGCTGCTTCAGGATAACACGCTGAAAATGTGCGAGCAGAATGCCCTCGGTTTTCACAATCGAATTGCCTACGACAACGCTTACAACGGGCTTGCGCTTGGCAGCAGCGAAGGCAACCGGCTCGCCGATGCGATGCAGGAAAAATCTATACTGTTAATGGCAGGTCACGGTGTGACGGTTACCGCCCCGACCATGAAAGAAGCGTTCACTGATATGTACTACCTGGAACGCGCCGCGATGTTTCAGGTACTGGCACTATCAACCGGCAAACCCTTGATAGAAATTCCCGAAGATGTCATCGAAAAAACCGCCGCGCAGCAGCAGACAGAATTGAAGATCGTCGCCGACCGGTATTTCACCGCATTAAAAAGAATGCTCGCACGCCAGGAGCCCGATTACCTGCAATAGCCCGGACACACTACCGCGCATACTGTTGCAAGCCGCCGGTCATACCAGCGGCGTGCACTGGCCAGCGTCCAGCACAGTTATAGAAAGTATGACGCGGTACCGCCAGCATGTATGGCTGCGGTGCCTCCGTCCAACGCCCCGTCGTAGCGTAGGTAAATTCTATTCCAGGCCTTAATCACGCACAGGGGCAAAGAAACGCCGTCGACTGGCATCCCCCTGCCACACCGATTGCGTGTCGGTGCCGTAGAACGGCGCCGGCTTGGCGCCGGGCAGAGCTACCCGGGCAGGCGCGGGTACGCTTGATTCTTTGTCTATCTGTATTCCAGATTGCAATAAACGTCAGTCGGGCCAGCGCAGACAAAACTGATAATATTTTTCTGATCAGGTAACGAGACAGGAAGATGTCGTCCCAGACTCGCTCAACAGAATTTGAAAGTTCGGCTCACCCGCGCCGCCATCCGCGTCAGCGAAGGCGCAGGTCACGCAGCACCAGGCCGCCGGGTGAATTCAGCGAGTTTATGACCGCCACTAAAAGCGTCAGAACGGTAATATCAAACTTGCTGATCACCGGCATCCTCGCCTTCGGGATCTATTGGCTGTCCGTCATATTGCTTACCGGACCAAATGCAACGAGCAACGCCGACGGCACTGCCGCAACGGCGCCTCTGGCGACACCGCCTTCTGAAATCGCGTCAGCGACTTCATCAGCGCTTACAACCGCGCAGCCCGACGATCAGTCAACGCCCGGCGACTCCGTCGAGAAGACACAAACGCAACCGGAGTTGTTCATCGTCAACGCCTACCAGGCTTCAATATTCGCGAGTATCGATGACAGTGACACCACCGGTAAACCACTAACCCACGGCATGATTCTGCGCTTACTGGAACGCGACGATAGCTGGTCAAAAGTGAGCGTCGTGGCAACCGGTCAGGTTGGCTTTGTGCACAACTCGATGGTCGGCCCACTGAAGCCTTAAGGGTAAACTCTGCAACTGGCGAAAAAATTTACGGCGGTTTACTGCGGCGTACAATAAATGCACTTGACCGGTGCCAGCGGTGAAGCCGGGGCATCAAACAACGACAGATACTGTACGGCTTTCAATCTAAATATAGAAATCCGGGTCGTCTATCTGCCAGTGTTTTTTAGCGCCCCAGACACAGGGGACAGCAGAATACGCCAGCACCCATTGGAATACCCATGACGTCAGTACTGCCACACAACACATCACGATACTCCTGACACCTTTGGCCCTACATCGACCCTGGAATCAGTAACTATTCGGCCCGGTGACACGGGGGATGTCTGCAGGTAGCGCTGCCCGGGTTGTACCGACACGGGATTATATATAATCGTAGTCGCGTTAAAACCCCCTTATGCCACATAGTCAGCGTCTCAGCGCACTCTGCTGGTCGACGCACGAATTATCAATTCTGTATCCAGAACTTTGTTCTCAAACGGTGTTGGATCCTCCTGTACTATTAATCGCACCAGACTATCCGCTGCCAGCTTACCGATCTGTTGCGCAGGCAAGCGCACAGTAGTGAGCCCCGGATAGATATCCTCTGATCCGGCAAAATCCCCGACGCCGACGACAGACAATTTATCCGGCACCGACACACCGCATTGCAACGCAGCATACAACACGCCGTGAGCAATGACATCGTTCCCACAAACAATTGCCGTCGGTGCATCCCCCTGCAGTAACGCCACCGCTTTAGTTTTCGCCGCGGTCACCTCATAGGGACAATCTATAATCCTGTGCGGTGGTACCGCAACGTCTGCCTGCGCCATGGTATCCATCGCACCTTCATAGCGTTCCCGTGCACGGTCATTGTTGCTGGTATCGGGAAACATAAAAGCGATATCCCGATGCCCCAACTCGAGCAAATGTGTCGTGACACTAGCCGCTGCCTGCGCATTGTCGGCACCGATAAACGGGATGCTCGGGCGCTTGCCATGACCCCAAACCGCCACCACCGGAACGTCGCGCTGGTTGAGCATTTCAATCACCCCGTGTCGATGATCCTGACCAACAATGGCCACGCCGTCGATACGACGTTCCAGCAAAGATCTGATCAGCGAGGCTTCGAGATCGAGATCGTAGTTATGACAAGCAATCAGCATGGTGCGATCATGGTGCATCAGGCGATTGGCAAAGGCCTCAATCAAGCCACTGAAAATTGCGTTGTTGATGGTTGGCACCACCAATCCAACGGTTCCGGAAAACTGACTGTGCATAGCACCAGCCATACGATCCCTGATATACCCTAACTCACGTGTGGCGTTTTCAATGAGCTCCCGCGTTTCGGCCCGGACTAGTTCGGGGTTGTTGAAAAAGCGCGATACCGTCGCCGTCGAGACACGGGCTCGCTCAGCAACATCGACGATTCCGGGGGCAGACTTGCGAGAGGTTTGGCGTTGTTTCATCCGTACTACGGTAACAAATCCAGAGGTCAAACCAAAATCACCATGAAAACGTTTACATTTACTTCACTTCTGCCTATTCTACGCTCAATGGACAGCAACCAGGCGGTCAGAGCCGATTTTCTGATTTTCAGGCGAATACCGCACTACCCTGATGCTGGCGGGCTCACCGGGGCCGCTCATCAGACAAGCGCACGCCACATACCTGAGCATGCCTGCGATGCCTGTCAACGCAATCCTACAACATGAGCCGGAAACACATGTCTGAGACTAACGCTGTTCAACCTGACGCCAACGCCGCTGTCGCGGTTATCATTGACAACGGCCGGCGCGCTATGCAGGCACTTACTAACGCCGATCAGGCCCGTGTGGATGAGGCGGTAACCGCACTTGCGTGGGCGGTGTACGAACCCGGCCGCGCCCGCGAACTGGCCGAACTGGCGGTTACCGATACCGGTATGGGGAACGTCGACAGTAAAATCACCAAAAACACGCGTAAGACCTTTGGCACACTGCGTGACCTGATCCGTGCCAAAACCGTCGGCGTCATTGAGCGGGACGAAGCGCGCGGTATGGTCAAATACGCCAAACCGGTTGGCGTCGTCGGCGCTGTTACCCCTTCGACCAATCCGGCAGCCACACCGGTCAACAAAGCGATGATGGCAGTCAAAGGACGCAATGCCGTGGTAATCGCAGGCTCACCGGCCGGTTTTCAGACTACCCTGAAAACCGTTAACTACATGCGCGAGCAACTCGAAGCCATTGGCCTGCCGGCAGATCTGGTGCAAATGCTGCCACCGCCGGTCAACAAAGAGATGACACAGGAACTGATGGAGCAATGCGACCTGGTGGTGGTGACCGGCTCGCAGAACAACGTCAAGCGTGCCTACTCCAGTGGAACACCCGCGATTGGTGTCGGTGCCGGTAACGTTGCCGTGATGATTGCCGACAGCGCTGATCTGGATTCTGCCGCGACCAAAATCTGCGCCTCGAAAATATTCGACAACTCTACTTCCTGCTCATCAGAGAATTCCGTCACCATCGTTGATGCCGTCTACGATGATGCAATAGCCGCGTTGCAACGCGCCGGCGGTTACCTGTGCAACGCCGAAGAACGACAGATGATCATCGACACGCTGTGGATCAACGGCAACCTCAATCGCAAAGTCATCGCCAAAGATCCGGATGTGCTGGCCGAGGTCGTCGGCCTGCCCGATGAAGCCAAAAACGCCAAATTTTTCATGGTCGAGGAAACCGGCGTGGGTGCGGATTATCCGCTATCGAATGAAAAACTGTCACTGGTGTTAACCGTGTATCGAGCCGCTGACTACAAAGGAGCAAAAGCACGACTAAGCGAGCTACTGGACTACGCCGGCATGGGCCACTCGGTCGGTATCCATACCAACAACACTACCGAGGCTCAAGAGCTTGCCGAAGACCTCAACGTCGTACGCGTTCTGGTCAACCAGGCACACACCTTCGGTAACGGTGGCAGCTTCACCAACGGTTTTGAATTTACGCTGAGTATGGGCTGCGGAAGCTGGGCTGGAAACAGCATCAGCGAAAACCTCAACTACAAGCACTTTATAAATATCACTCATCTGTCTACCGAAATTCCGGAAGACAAACCGTCAGAACAGTCGATGTTCGGCGCTCACTGGGAAAAGTACGGCAAGCAGTAATCAGCACTGTTCAGGGCACACCACCCCGAATAAATAATCATCCAGCCTGCATTAGTCATGAGGATTCGGCCTTCAGGGTCAATAGACAAGGGGTTTAGTTGTACGGCACTCTATATTGAGTTGCAAACTCGATAGTTGGAGCCAT
>CALKXD010000143.1 GCA_938003855.1 uncultured Granulosicoccaceae bacterium
CGGATTCAAACGACTGATCGTCTTCGTCACTCCACAGTCAATAGCTAATCCAAATAGTTTAGCCATCTCCGACAGTTTCATACTGTCGAGCTCCTGGCGCAGCTTGATCGCCAGTGCTCTGGCTGCATTGTCTGCCCCGCTGCTACGCTATACAGTCCGAAAAAGAGTTTCTGTACTACATCTCTGAAATAATCGGCTTTGCTTTCGACTTCCTGCTGGCGGGCTTTCTCATATAGGCTTCATTTTGCAAGCTAGTTGTAAGCGAGCAATAGCTGATAAAAAACGATAGCACTAGAACTAGTGCGTCCTCTAAAGGGGACACTCGGCGTGTAAAGCTGAATAGCCGCTATTGGCCGGGAGCCGACAATCAGAATGGACCCATTGTGACACTGGCTGTGAGATCAGGCCTGTGAACATTCCATAGCGCTTATGCGTCCGGAGAACTCAATCTCACTTGCAAACGCAATCGACACCACAAGAACTCCGACCCCATGCTAACTACCCGATTAGTTAAAACTAAAATATCTGCCGACCCTCAGCGATGCGGATCATCCACCGCGGGCCACAGTTTCGCTGTAAGCAGTGGATGCTCAATACCGGCGAAATCCATTGATCCACAGCCGGGCGTTGCCATATAAATAATCTCTGAAGCCACCGGTGCAAAGCCGGCGTGAAAATGCTGGGTCGATTTCACTACCAGTGCCCGTCGCGTTAACGGGTCGAGACCTGCCACCGAAAAACACGCCGGATCAAAGGCCTGTACACGCTGACTGTTTAGAATAATATCAATGGCGGTGTCGTCATTGTGCGGGTCACCAATGCGAACCCAAGCCACATCACCCAATGGTGCACGCGACCCGCCGAATGGCTGCTCTGCGTCGCGGGTTAAGCCCATCACGGTCACTGTTAGATCGAGCGGATTACCGGAGGCAGGACCAAGCTTGCCGCCGATACGCATTGATAGTCTCGCCCCGAGTCCTGCATCGAATGCCACCGACACGGCAACCGGATCCCACAGCGGTGAGATCGCAACGCCACCAATGGATTTCTCTATAAGACTGGCAAGTACAAACGTAGAGTCTCCTGCTGCACCAATGCCGGTATTGTCAGCGGTGTCGGCAAGCACCAGCGGCTTACTGCCTGCGCTGACATGCGCTATTTTCTCAAGCGCCTCGTCCATCGAGACAAACGGTGCAATGATACGCTGGCGATTCTGCCAAACCCAGTCTCCCAATTCAGTGGCAGTGCTCCTTGCCAGTTCGGTATTATTGTCGGTCACCACCAGCACCCGCGTGCCAATCTCGGGCGTATTGCTCCACGGAAACCCGTGCACCAGAGAGACCGATAATATATCGGGCTGCTGTTCAAGCTGCTTCATTCCGGTGACAAACGATTGCAATGGCTCACGCGTTGTCGGGAAAATACCCAGCATACGACAATCGTGCATAGCCATGCGGGGCTTTAGACCATCGACTAACATGCGCTCGGCAATGTCAAACAATTCATTGGCGCGCTCGACTGCATCGATGTGCGGATACTCCTTGAAGTACACCAGTACATCAGCAGCGTCGAGCTTTGCCTGCGTCATGTGACCGTGTAAATCAGCCTCCGCCAGCAGCGGGATATCATCACCAATAAGCTGACGCACACATGACAGCAGATCTCCTTCGGCGTCCGGGTAGCCCTCGGCCACCATCGCACCATGCAGATTCAGCAGCACAGCATCGACCGGCATGGCTTTTTCGAGGTCGGCAAGAATCTCATCTCGTAATGCCTCATAGGCGGCGCGGGTGGTATCACCTGCAGGGGTGGCAAACGCGGCGAGCCCCTGAAAAACCTGCCAGCCCAGAGCATCGGCACGCTCACGCCACGTGATCAATGGCAGACCGAATAACGAAACACGCTCGCCGAACTCTCCGTTGCGCACCATCATTGTGCGGCTGAACAAATCCAGCCCGGTGGGGATCGGTGACAGGGAATTGGTTTCGGTACCAAGACAAGCTGTGAATATTCGGTGGCTCATACCGGGAATCCTGTTAGCAGGTTTAGCGAGCAACTATATTACACCAGCAAAACCCCGACGTGGCCGTTACCGGGCGGGGCAGCAATGCGGAGTTGAACCACAACCCTGGACACCCACACAGATCGATGGAAATCGTGCGCGCCTGCCGCTAGACTGGCGTCGTATCTGGAATGAGCCAACACATGATGTCTTCTTTAGCACCGGGCAAACCCGCTACCCGAAAGCAGTCCAGATTCCAGAGGCACTGGGCGCGGGTTGAGCGGCTCAAAGCCGAGAATAACCGCCTGAGCAAACGCCTGGATGCATTGATCATCCGCATTCAGGAAACCATTCAGCCTGCAGAACGCGATGCAGCAATAGTCCACCGGCAATTGCTGACCCGGCTGTTCACACTGGGCCAACGTAAATCACTGGGCAAATGGCAGCGCGAAACGCTCGATGACTGGGTTCGTGAACTGCTGGAGGAAATGCACAATTACAACCTTGTCGATCAATCACTGCTAGACAGCATGGCCCGCTACGAGGCCTATCGCATCGGCCTGGTTCTGGATGAATCTGACGACACAAGCCCCTACCTTCAGTTACAGGAGCTGCTGGAACTGGCACAGCAGGAGGCCGAAAATCAGTATTACCGGCAGCAGCAACAACAGGATGAAAGCCGCGAAAAAACCGAGCAAGAGCGGTTTGCGCAGCTGGAAATCGACGTCGAAGTGATACTGGACGAGCGCCTTGGTCCCGCCCCCGTGCCACCCGACAATCACGGCCAGACTATCGACATGCTGCAGCCTGAACTGGATGCCCTCTACGAGGCACAGGCAGCAGAATACACAATGGCGCGAGCAACACTACGCAAACAACTGCTGGCCGAAATGAAAAGCGCGATAAGGGCCGAGCTCGATGCCACACTCGACGATGACTACCTTGATTTCGATCCGGAAATCGACTTTGACTTCAATGCAGATTTTCAATCTGACGAACATTCCCCCGCCAATGACACTGAGCAGAACGCACCACCGATAAGCAATGCCGCATTCCAGCGCATGTTTCGTGCGACCGCCGCAAAACTGCACCCGGATCGCGAGCCCGATCCCGCCGAGCGCCGGAAAAAGCAGTCATTGATGGCCGACTTACTACGCGCACGGGAAAAAGGCGACCTGATCACCATAGTCAGCCTGTACCAACAGTACGCCGGCGGGGAAAGTCAGCTATCGCAGGCTGACGAAGAGCAACTACTTGGCGCACTTGAAGATCAGATTGCCGCACTGGAAAACGAAAAACAGCAGATCATTAGCCAGTCTCCGCTGCATCAACTGGCTCATGATCATTTCTATAACGGCAGCGGAAGAAAAGTTGATCAGGCATTTGCCGCACACCTGGCAATGATCGCCAGTGACAGGGCGCAACGCGTAAAAATGGTGGTGCAGATACGCTCACTGAAAACACTGGGTCCCTGGCTTGACGCCAGGTACCAGCAAGCCGACCAGCTGTCGGCATTTATGGAGACCCTGGATAGAAACATTTTTCGCGAAACGCCATTCAGCAAGCACCGGTAGCGCAACCCGTATCAACAATGCCATCGACAACCCGCCGTCGCAGCTCAACGTCAGCCGCTAGATTTCCCTTGACCACTTTGATATCCAGCTTCTGATACTGGATTTTTTAGTTCTGATGGTAGACAAACTGCTGCGGGTAGAGGCCACTCTATCTTTGGCTTTTTCGAGTGATTTCCCAACGACGCCAGCCTCCTGAAGTGCTGCATAGCTGTCCCGGTCATCTTCAAGGTCATCCCGAGTCCGGTCCTCTTCATCTTCGAGGCTGTCGAGCTTGTCTTCCAGACCGGAGACATAATCAACCAGAAACTCACTTTCCATCGCTAACGGGCAGACCCCATTATAGGCCGAACCGGCTCTGCCAACTTTAAAGCCATTTTCAGGCTGACAATAATTGCTTACCCCGTCGGCGTACCCTGACTGATACAGGCTGGTGTCTAGAGATACGCCGTGCTTCTGACATGCTTTAGCGTGCCTGGCTAAACGGTCTGCCGAATCCAATCCGGAATTGCCATCGCTATAACCGATCTGCTGCCAGTCTCCCTGAGTGCACTCTGACTCATTTAACGTGGCGCAACCGACAACCATCGCTGACGCAAGACCCACTACTAATGCCGCAGCGGTCCTTGTGCCACGTAAACGAGAGGTGGTGGTAACCATTGATGTGTGCATCTACTTCTCCTTGTATTTCCAACAGTCAACAGGCGACCAAAACCGGGTCACCAAAGTTAGTTTTTAGAACATACTACGATTGAACACAGTAGAAAAGTGACAATGGTTCTGTGGCCGCACGAATTTATCACGCGACCGCTTTTGCCATCCCGGATGGTTATTTCCGAATGGTTACTTCCCGGGCTTCGGTTTGTCCCGGCTACTGTGGTTTACTTTTTTCCATTCATCCCAGCCAAGCTTGATCAGGTAAGCCACCACCACAACGGCCAGCAGACCGATTGCCCAGGTTATAAGATGACACAGGGTCGGATAGGTGCAGGGTAGACCGACTTGAGTACGCATTTCGGCAGTAAACTCCATCCAGTGGCGCAAGTAGGGAGCTTCGGTACACGCTTATGCGGCCCTGACCAGACCGAGACTGCCACTGCGATATACCGTCGCGTTAGCAATAGATATCGGCAGAGGCATCATTTTCCGCTACGTTGGGAATGGTGCTGCAACGCCCAGCGCACTCATGCCCTGAATTGACGGGGCACGCAGACGCAAACGCTAAAACCGGCGAATCGCTTTTACCGCCGTAAGCGGGACATCTGTCGAGCGTCATCCAGCAGTGGTTGAGCGTTGCAGGACTGGCAGAAGACTGTCAGGATTTCTCTGTGCAAAGCAGGGGCTGAACAAAACCGTCGACCTGAACAGTCGCTGTTTTGTCGGAGATATTAAGCGCAATAAGCGCGCTGCCCGCTCTGCGCGTCTCTGCCAGTGACCATTGCAGATCGTTGGCGATCAGAACCACAAACGGAGACTGCGACAACACCAGGCCGTGCCCGCTCCAGCAGCCACTATACAGACAGATACTAATGCCCCCGTCCTTGTTGAAGCTGACATCCATCGGGGTAAAGCTGCCCTTTTCGGTGTCGACGCTGCAAGCAGCGTTTGAGCACTGGGATTCAAAAGTATTGGCGCACTCCCACGCCACGGGGCCCGCGATAGCATTGCCGCTTATCAATGCAGAAAAAGCAATCAGCCAGGCTCTCAACGGTGGGTTCTCCCTGCATGCCACGGTAGCGTTACCGGCTAACCTTGCAACAGCTTGCCGGGTCAGTGTCTGTTTGCCTAGTCCCCATCGGCCACACCTGCCGCACGCGCTCTGGCCCGACGTGCACGATAGCCGGGTAGAAAAACCAAAATCACCGCAATGGTAAGCAACCCGAGTGTCATCGGACGCTCCCAGATGAATGCTACGCCGTCATAGAGCTGCATGGACCTGGAGAAATTATCCTCCAGCATACCGCCGAGAATAAACCCGATGAGCAGTGGTGCAAGCGGGTAGTCGGCAAATTTTAATGCTGTGGCGCAGATACCAAAACCAACCAGCAACAAAAGCTCGGTCGAATTATTCTGGCCGATGTAGGCACCCATCAGGGTAAAAAACAAAATAAACGGAATAAGGTAGTTTCGCGGAATCAACAACACCCTTGCAATATAGGGGATCAATGGCAGGTTCAACACCAGCAGTATCAGGTTGCCGATATACATCGATACAATTACCGACCAGAAGATCTGCGGCTCATCGATCATCAGGCGCGGACCCGGTGTTACATTCAGCGCAAGCAGTGCACCGAGTAGAATCGCGGTTGTGCCCGACCCCGGAATACCCAACGTAAGCAGAGGCACAAAAGACCCCGTGCAGGCTGCATTGTTAGCGGTCTCGGGAGCGGCAAGACCTTTTACGGAGCCCTTGCCAAATTGATCCTGCTCTTCTTTGGTGGCAATATTGCGCTCGACCGCATAGCCTAGAAAACTTGCGATCGTCGCACCCGCACCCGGCAGTACACCGATAAAAAAGCCCTGCAGAGACTGGCGTCCAATCACCGGCATAATCGATCTGGCCTCCCCGGCGCTGATCCGCAGATCTTTAATTTCACCACTGTCACCGGTGTTTGCTGTGCGTGGTTTCAGCACCAGAAACAACGCCTCGGGCAGCGCAAACATCGCCATTGCCAGCGTAATAAAACCAAAACCCGATTGCAGATCCATAAGCCCCATGGTAAACCGTGGCAGATTGAATAGCGCACCTTCACCGACAGTCGCCAGAATCAAACCGAGCACGGTCATTAGCAACGCTTTAGTTACTTGACCGGTTCCGGCAAACGCTGCAATTGCTGACAACCCGACGACCATTAACGCGAAGTACTCCGGCGAATGAAACAGCAGAGCGACAGATGACAGAGCAGGCGCAAAGATCATCAGCAACAATGCGCCGATTGTACCGCCACAGAAACTGGCGATAGCAGCGATGGTCAGTGCTTTACCGGCTTTTCCCTGCCTGGCCAGCGGGTAGCCATCAAAACTACTGGCTACGGTTCCCGCGACACCCGGTGCGTTAAGTAAAATGGATGAGGTAGAGCCACCGAAGATTGCCCCGTAGTAGACTCCCGCCAGTAGAATCAGTGCGGCGGACGGATCACCGATAGAAATAGCGACCGGGATCATGATGGCGATGATTGACATCGGCCCCAACCCGGGCAGCATGCCGATGAATGTCCCGATCAGACACCCGCCTATAACCATCAGCAGGTTCTGGATTGAAAACGCCGTTTGCAGGCCGATCAGTAAACCTTCCAGCATATCAGACTCCAAATACGCCAGGTAATGGCCGCATATAAATACCCAGAACCTCTTGAACAAGATACCAGACGGCAAAAGTTGCAACCGCCGCAACCGGAATCATCACGTGCCATTTTCGTTCACCGAGAATGACCGACCCCAGAATTAGAAATAACGCAGTAGAAAGAATAAACCCGACCGGACGCAGACACAGCGCGTAAGCCACCATCAAACCCAGTAGTGCTACCGCCTGCCCTACTTTGTATTCGCCGAGGCGACGATAGTCGATATCACCCGGTTTCTGTTCGCCTTTTTCCAGACCCAGCAGGATGATCATCGATGCGACGATACCGAGTACCGACAGTATTTTGGGAAAGGTACTTGGCCATATAGGATTGCGCCGCATAAAGGGTGCTAGAGAATCATCCATAGTGAACCACGCGGTATAGCCATAAGCCACACAGATACCGAGCAAAACCAGAGCTATCCAACGATCCAGGGCCATTTATAACTTCCTCCCGATAAAAAGGCGGAGCGATAGCACCGCTCCGCCAACCGTGCTAACTAGAGAAAGCCAAGCTTTTTCATGAGATCACCGATGACTGTTTCCTGACCTTCGAGGAAGGCTTTGAAATCATCACCTGAGTTGTGGATGTTCACCCAACCGTTTCTGGCACGAACTTCTTCCCACTCGGGAGTCTCGTACATTTTACCCAGCGCTGCCTGATAAGCAGCCAGCTTGTCTGCCGGCAGGTCAGGCGCTGCGAAAAAACCACGCCAGTTGACGAAAGAGGTATCGATACCCTGCTCTTTCATGGTCTTCGCATCAGCGGCGGCATCAACCCGATCATCGGAGGTGACACCAATGATCTTCACTTCACCGGCTTTGGCCAGATCGACCGCTTCAGAGAAACCCGTCGACAGCGCGGCAATCTCACCGGAGAGCAGAGCAGCCATCGCTTTACCACCGGCATCATAAGGAATGTACTTAACACCCAGCGCATCTTTGCCTGCGGCTTCCATCACCATGGCTGCTACCAGGTGATCCATACCGCCCGGCACTGACCCACCACCAATCGCGGTCGCGCTCGGGTCTGCATCATAGGCTGCGAGCAGATCTTCCATCGAATTAACCGGGCTGTCTTTACCGACAACAATGGCCGCATAATCGCCGATGGTACCGGCGACCAGAGTCAGGTCGCGGAAGTTGTGCGGGAATACGCCGGTCAGAGACCGGATCACGATAGGCGTTGAGTTAACCATCAGCGTACCGTGGTTACTGTCAGCGTTTTCGATCAGATAACCGATCGCTTTACCGCCACCGCCACCTGACATATTTTCGTAGGACGCGTTACCAACCAGACCGGCTTTGGTCAGCGCTTCGCCGGTTCCACGGGCAGTGCCGTCCCAACCACCACCAGCACCGCCGGGGATCAGAAAATGTATACTGTCGAGTGCATCGTCCGCGCTAACCGCGGTGGTGAGAGTCGCTGCTGCAACAGTAGACGCCAGTAGAGCGCCGAGGGCAAATTTGAATTTCACTGTAATTTCTCCATTGACAGGTGCCCACCATACGGGACACTCTGCCAAGTTCACCACAGCAACCTGACACGAACCTGTCGCGAATCCCGATCTGACGCAGGAAAGCCCACCGATGGCCGCGACTCTTCAGATAACTTAGACTGTCGGCGATGTATTCACACCGTCACGGCAGCCGGCGACAGGATTCGCTCACAATATTGACAGACCCCGGCCTGAACCGGGTCAGCGCAAACCATGAAATTCCTTCTCATTGAAGACAACAAAGAACTCGCCAACGCGATCACCACGCGCCTGCTGCTCGATGGCCATGTGGTTGATCACGCCATGAGCAAAACAGACGGCCTGGCTTTTGCGGAAACCGGCGAGTACGACCTGATCCTACTGGACATCATGCTGCCCGACGGCGACGGTAGAGAGTTCCTCGGGCATCACAGAGCCGGTCACAAGGACACGCCAATCATCGTGCTGACGGCCCGCTCGCAGGTATCAGACAGAATCAGCGTGCTGGACCTGGGCGCTGATGATTATGTCACCAAACCGTTTGATCACGCCGAGCTTCAGGCGCGCTGCCGGGCGGTTTTGCGACGCCGCGCAGGCTCATCACAAAACATCATTAAGCTGGCCGATGTTGAGTTCAACCCGGTGGCCGGCCACTTGAGCCTGGGCGGATCAACCATCGCGCTACGCAATCGCGAACTGCGACTGCTGGAACTACTGATTAATTCTCCCGGCCATATTTTCTCGAAGCAAAAGTTGTTTGACCGGCTGTTTTCTATCGACGATGACGTCTCCGAAAACGCTATCGAAGTGTACATTGGCCGGCTGCGCAAGCATCTTGAACACTCACGCTTAACCATCACAACGCTCAGAGGACTGGGGTACCGACTGGATGAACAGTAGCGGAATCCATGTCTCCGGCTCGCTACGCAAACGGCTGGCGGTTACCCTGATTGGCGGGGTCACGATACTTACCGTACTGCTGTTTTTTGTGATCCGCAATTACGCAACACAGATAGCGCAGCAAAGTCAGGACAGCATTCTGCGGGCATCAGTGACTTCTATACTCGATGCGGCCACCATACGAAATGGCGATGTGGTACTGGATATTCCCTACGCTGCCTTTTCGATGCTGAGCACGACCACCGATGACCGGATATTTTACGCTATCTATCAGGATGACACGGTGATCTCAGGCTATGAAAATCTAGATATACCCGAGGCATCAGCACGCGCAGAGAGCCGGTTTCGAACCATCACTTTTATGCAGGTTCCGGTCAGGCAAGTGACGGCATCACGGGTACTGGTGGGCGCTGACCTGCAGACACACGTTACCGCAACCATCGCGCAGACTCAGGATAGCTTGTCAGGTACGCTAAACCGCATTTCACGCAATGCGGCTATCTTCGGTGCCGGGTTCTTTTCTCTCGCCGTGTTGCTATCCGCCTGGGTCACTTCAACCACCATAGGCCCGTTGACGCGACTGGCCGATTCTGTGGCCCGACGCGGACCGCAGGATCTGAGCCCGGTATCAAAACCGGTACCATCAGAGATGGTGCCACTGGTGTCATCGTTAAACCTGTTAATGGCACGGCTGGATAGATCATTCAAGCAATCGGAAGATTTCATTGCTGAGGCTGCGCACCGTGTTCGCACCCCGATCGCCACTGTGCGTTCGCATGCGGAAATGACGTTGCAGCGGGTCGACAAAGAAGAGAACCGGCAGGCTCTGCGATCAATGATCCGCGCTATCGATGAAACCTCCCGCGCCGCCGGTCAGTTGCTGGACCATGCGATGATTACCTTCCGCGCTAATCAGCTCGAGTTCCATGACGTAGATCTGGTTCAGATAGCGCAGGAAATAGTGTTGCGTCTGACTCCGATCACCGAGATGAAAGACGTAGAGCTAAGGCTCGACGTTGATCCCTCAGTGAAGGTATCCGGTGATCCCATCCTGATCCAGAATGTCGTTCGTAATCTAATTGACAATGCTCTGAAATATTCACCGAGCGAGAGTGTTATCGAGATTGAAGTCAGAGGTACACCGACGCCACGTCTCGAAGTCAGGGACCAGGGCCCGGGATTTCTCTACGACGAGATAGACACACTGACCGACCGCTTTACGCGAGGCCGGAACGCCACCGGGGTCATTGGCTCCGGCTTGGGTCTGACCATCGCGCGGGATGTCGCGGCAGCGCACGGTGGCAAGCTAACCATCGGCAACAATTTAGCAGGCGGCGCATGCGTTACTTTTATATTTTAATCTGTTGTCTGTGGTTATCGGTGACGTCTGCAGAAGAATGGGAAGAACAAAAACTGTTCAAAGGATCTTCAGCCACACAGACGCTGAGGTTGCTATCCAGTACCGATACATCAGTTTTCGCTCCGGTGATTGAAAAGTTCCTGCTCGAAAACCCAACCTTGAACATCCACTATTTTGTCACCAGCTCGGCAACAGTCTATCAACGTTTTCGCACATCACCCGATCAGTTCGATGTAGTCATCTCCAGCGCAATGGATCTGCAGCTCAAGCTGGTTAACGACGGCTTTGCCAATCAGGTAGAGGATCTACTGCACCCGGACTGGGCACAGTGGCGACAAAGTCTGTTCGGGTTCACCCTGGAACCAGCCAGCATTGTTGTCAACAAGGCCGCCTTTGCCACCTTGCCAAAGCCACAGTCAAGGCAGCAAATGATCGAGATTCTACGAACCAACCCGGCCGACTTCCAGGGTAAAATAGGCACCTACGATGTCCGCCAGTCCGGGCTGGGCTATCTGTTCGCGACCCAGGATGCGCGAGCCTCAGAAAGTTACTGGCGACTGATGGAAATTATGGGAAGTCTTGACACCCGCCTGTACTGTTGCTCGGGCGATATGATAGAAGACCTGGCCAGTGGCAGCATTATAATCGCCTACAACGTACTCGGAAGCTATGCCATGGCGCGCGCTGATTTGGCGGACAAAATAGAGGTGCTGCACCCCTCTGAATTTCCAAACACCATGATGCGAACCGCGCTTATCGCACAGGAAACCCGCCTGCCACAACAAGCGGAACTGTTTTTGCGGTACCTGACGTCATCGCGCTGGAGTGAACCGGGACAAACCGAAACCCCGTTGCCGTCACTCAGAACCGCATCAGAAAATACCAGACGATCAATTATTTCTCTGGAACCGGGCTTGATGATATTTCTAGATCGATTAAAACGCCGTTTGTTTATCAGAGAATGGGAGAGTGCGGTAATACAGTAACGGACTGGATTATGCCCCGGCACGGACGCCCTGCGACGGCGTAACCAGTGTTTTCCCATTGAGTCGTATACTTTCCAGCCGTTTTAGGTCAACCTGACAGATCAAATCACAAGGTTACTCAATGAACGACGATCGACTTGCCGACTTATTATTTGAATTGCTCTCAGGAGAAGTGAAAATCAGCGACAACCAGTACGATTTCAACGACTGGAAGTACCTGATAGACCACGATTTAGCCGAGCACAGCAAACCCCAGGGCAGCGCTGGCACCCGTGTCAAAACCATCACTCTGCGTCGCCTGACGGCAGCGGGTAAGCAGAAGCTTGATGCACTGCAGACCTGATACCAAACTCAGCGTCAGCGGTCACTGACAGATACCATAACCAAAACCCTCAATCACCTGTCCACCACGCAGTAACAGCCCTACCGGCCCGGCGGCTATAGAAGCCCACCGGGCGCAATAAAATCTGTTTGTTTTTTTAAGCGGCCTGAAACTTCAGCGCGACGCCGTTGTTGCAGTAGCGCAGTCCGGTCGGTTTTGGTCCGTCTTTAAATACATGGCCCTGATGACCGCCGCATCGTGCGCAGTGGTATTCGGTGCGCGGAAAAATTAATTTGTAATCAGTGCTGGTAGCGACACGCTCAGGAATAGCCTCAAAAAAGCTGGGCCAGCCGGTACCACTGTCAAACTTGCTGGCTGACTTAAACAGTGGCAAGTCACAGCCGGCACAGGCAAATAACCCCTCGCGCTTCTCATCATTAAGTACGCTGCTGAAGGCGGGCTCAGTGCCGCTTTTTCGCAGTACTTTGTATTGCACCGGCGTTAATCTGGTTTTCCACTCAGCGTCTGTCAATTCGATTTTTACCACAGCTTTCCCGCTGGTTGGTGATACCGGCATTGCTTCAGCTGACTGAGGCTGACTGCCAGCCGGAATGGATCGGTAGCCAAGGGCTGCGGCCGGTAACGCGACGGTTCCGGCGATGACTTTCAGAAAAGTTCTTTTGTTCATGGATGAATCTCCGGTTGAAACAACTCTGGCACTGAGGCTCACGACGGCTGCCGCCGGTAAAACGACAACAACAATCAGCCTGTAGTTACTATAGCGACCAAATTCGCGGAATAAATCCCAAACCGGTGGAGACTCACTAACAAAACTATAACAATTTTATCACGGCGGACAGGAACACCAGCGCCGCCGGCGCTCTTTATCTTCTAGGTTCGATAGATGGTTTCAATCAGGTGAAAACCGAATTTTGTTTTGATCGGTCCGTGCACTTTCAGCACAGGCAATTTGAACACCACCTTATCGAAAGCCGGTAGCATTTTCCCGGGGCCGAATTCACCTAAATCGCCGCCTCGCTTTGCCGAGTTACAGCTCGAATGTTTTTTGGCAAGGGATGCGAAATCAGCTCCGTTGGCCAATTTTTGCTTAAGCGTTTCTGCTTCATCTTTTGTTTTTACGAGTATATGCCTTGCGCACGCTCTGGCCATGCTATTTGCCTCTATTGCCACTGCGGTAGCGGGGTATTGATCGACGACAGTGGCTGTCACTGATACCGAACTGTTCTGCAAACTGACGTAACAACTGTGACGATCAACCCCCCGGGTTAAGGCCAGCGCGCAGGATAATTATCTAGTCAACATTAATACCGATCAATTCAACGTCGAAAATCAGCGTCGACCCGGGGGCAATTTTACCCGCGGCGCGATTGCCGTAGCCCAACGAAGCAGGGATGAAAAGACGCGCCTTTTCGCCCTCGACCATGAGCTGCAGGCCTTCGGTCCAGCCGGCAATCACCTGATTCAGGGCGAAAGAAATCGGTTCGCCCCGATCCACTGAGCTATCGAAGACGGAGCCATCGATCAGGGTGCCATGATAGTGCACTTTGACGCGGTCTGTGGCGGTGGGATGAGTGGTGCCTGAGCCGGCTTCCAGCATCAGATACTGCAAGCCGGAACCGGTACTTTGCACGCCTTCAGCCACACCGTTTTTCTCGAGGTAGGCCTGCCCGAGCTGGATATTTTCTTCTGCTTTGCCGCTGTTAAGAAATTGCTTTGCAAAATACAGCACAATAGCGACAACCAGCAGGATAACTACAAATTTCATGGCGGACTTCTCTGGAAAAGAACGGAAGCCTCTAGGGTAACCAATTTAACGCCTGACGTGCAGTGTTGCTTTGCAGTTGATCGCACAGGCCAGGTCAAAAACAGCGCTGCCGTTTGCAGCGACGACCATGACTGGAGCGGCTTATGTGGTTTTTTACCTCAAGGACAAACAGGCTGCGTTACTGGAGCACTTCGTCCAGTACCGCTCGCAATTGCTGTTCTGTGGTATTGCCACTGAGCACCCGGTCTCTTGTGCCGTCCGGACCGAATATCACCAGATTAATCAAACCTACACGCTGCTCCTGCAAAAATGCCTGTCCCACCGGGGTAACGACATCAACCGCCAGAAACTGCACCCTGCCCTGATAATCCGGCCTAATGTCATTGAGTAACGCCATCATGGTGGTGCCACCCACAAGGTTTTTGTCATGCGTCAGTACCACGCTGACAGTGCCTTGACCGACTAGCGAGAGGTCGTCTTTGAAGCCCTTTGGCAGCAGCATCACTGCGATGACCAGTATGCTGCAGATCGCCAGCATAACGCCCAGCTTTACCAGTTTGGCAGACCCTTTTTGATGATAATCCAATGGTATAATAAACCTGTTGTTAGTGATGCCTGGGCATCTTAAGTGGCGACTTGCCGACCCGGTGTGGTGATACTTGTCGGCGAGTACTATCGCGTGCACTTAGTCATGCAACTTTGCCGGTTAGTTCCATCTGACGACAACCCCGGACACCGATTGACGGCATAGAGTCTCTGATAGCTTTTACCGACAAATGCTGCAGACAACTATCATACCCGACACTGGCAAACACCCGCCCAACCGGTGGAACAACTGAGCATCGGCCATCAACTATCGCTCCCTGCCGAGGGCGTCGAGAGCCATCACCCGGCCGTCCCCGGTCACCACCAGCGGATTGATTTCAAGCTCACAGAGCGTGTCGTCAGCTAAAAATCCATCAGCGAGTGCGGCCAGGCTATCGGCCAGCGCATTGAGATCGACGGTTGGCCGGCCCCGGTGACCGGTCAGCAGATCAGCGGACTCAAGATCCAGCAACAGCGTTTTTATTTCTTCAGGTGTCTGAGGCAACCCGGCACTGCGAACATCGGGACGTAGTTCTACATCAATACCGCCCCGCCCGACCACAAACAACGGCCCGAACAGCGGATCGTCTTTGATGCCGACAATCAGCTCTACACTGATGTCATGCATCTCCTGCAGCAGTACGCCTTCGCAAGGAATATTCAACGAGGCAGCCAGGGCAAACAGTGTTTCAAGCGCGGTGCGAACTTGCTCGGGAGACTGCAGGTTAAGCACAACCCCGCCGTGCTCGCTGCGATGGGGCATCGCATCACTTTGCAGTTTTGCAACCAGCGGATACTGCAGCCCCACTGTTATTTTTTCGAAGTCTGCCGCCGCTGCCACCAGCTGCTGGCCGGGGAACGGCAGATCACACAGTGATTGCACCCGGCGTGCGGCGCGATGTTCCGTCAGAAATGTTGTTGCAGCTACGGTAGCCTCGTCGGGTGTGGCGGTTAGTGTCACGTCGTTCCCACGTGGCAGGGGCCACTGTCGCCCGGCAAGTGCCTTGACCCGGGCACGCTGATCAACCGCAAAAGCGACATTTTCAAAAGCGCGTGCCGCTTGCGGGATATCGGCAAAGACCGGTATACCTGCGGCTTCCAGTTCGTCAATCACGGTAGCACTGGCACCGAGCCAGATTACTCCAACCTGCTTTGTGGATTGCGTAAAAGCACGCTTAAGCGAGGCGACCAGTTTATCGGCGACGCTATCCAGCAGACCACTGAATACGATGTAGGCGTCATGATCCGTTGATCGGCCGACGATAGTAATGACATCGTCAAAAAGCTGCGGATCACCGGCAATAGCAGCGGTATGATCAAGCGGATTTCTAGCATAGATGAAAGATGGTAATACTCGACTGAGTTCAGCCTTCGTCTGCGTGTTGAAATCGGGGGTTAACAAACCGCGCGTTTCAAGCTCGTCGGCGAGCAATACGCCCGCGCCACCTGAGACCGTCACTATGCCAACACGCCGACCAGCCGGCAGTGGCTGCTTGATAAGAAGCCTGGCGGTGTCAATCATTTCGGAGAGCGACTGGACTCGTACAATACCAAACTGATCAAAGAATGCCTGATAGTTAACGTCTTCGCCAGCCAGTGAGCCGGTGTGTGAGGCGGCGGCTTCAGCACCCACTTGTGACCGCCCGGCCTTGATGGCAACAATGGTTTTGCCGGCCTGAGCCGCCTTGAGCGCGGCCTGGCGGAAAGCGGGTAGTTTTTTTATGCTTTCAATGTAAACACCAATGACGTCAGTCGCCTTGTCATCAGCCAGATACGCAATGCCCTGCGCCAGGTCGACACCGGCTTCATTGCCAGTTGCGATAAATTTGCTGAACCCAAGCCCTTGCCGATCAAGCATCGCCACACAGTAAGAACCAAGCGCGCCACTTTGCGTGACCAGCCCAAAGCGCCCGGGTTTGAGCGTGGAGGTTTCCATCGCAGTTGAAAAAGAGGCGATCAAACGCGAATGCGTATCGGCACATCCCATGCAGTTCGGGCCCAGTAACAAAACCCCGGCCGCCTGACACAAGCTGGCCAGGCGCACTTGTGCCTCACGCCCTGCATCACCCATTTCGGCATAACCCGAACTAAAAACGATAAACGCTTTTACACCTTTGGCAATGCCTTCCAGAATCACTGACTCAACCACTGACGATGGCACGGCAATAATAGCCAGCTCAATGTCATCGGAAACAGCAGTTAACGATGGATACGCCGCCAACCCCTGAATCTGAGCATGTTTAGGGGACACCGGATACACACGTCCTGCGAATCGATACCGGCTCATGTATTCGAGCGGTCGTCCGCCCAGACGGATCGGGTCTTGTGAGGCACCGACAATTGCCACACTCTGTGGCGAGAAAAAAGGCGTGAGATCAGTCAGCTTTGGAATCATCCACGATTACGTCACGGGTTACCTGATGCTGCGGGTCGGTGCCACGCACGATCCACACAACCCCGACAAGCGTCCCGATAATTAGCGCCGAGACAAACAGGTTGAAGTGAATGACATGCATTTTCTGCTGCCCCGCCAGCCACATCAACCCGACTATTATCAGTAATATCCCCCAGTGCCACCACTTCCCCAGAAATACCTGATTCACAGTGACACTCCACCGGTTTGAGCTGCCGATTTTTGCAGCGCCTGCCTGACACGGGGCCCGACCAGCAGGCCGACAATGATCAGACCGGCGGCGTTCCAGAAATAGCCGGACAGCCCCGCAATACTGGCAGGTGGCAGCAACACAAGCACGGCGGCGGCGATCGCTGCAAAACGTTGTGCGGCATTCATTCGACCCCGGTACCAACCCTCCAGCCCGATAGATAAAGCCCACAGTCCGGCCAGTGCCAAAGCGGTTGACAGAACCGATAGCCACATCGGTCCGACCAGCAGCAGCGACGGGTTATAGACAAAGGCCAGCGGCACAAGATACTTGGCAATGCCCACCCTCGTTGACTCGAAGGCGGTGGCCATCGGTGGTGTTTTTGCGATGGCCGCAGCGGCGAATGCGGCCAGCGCCACCGGAGGTGTAATGGTGGATACCACACCAAAATAAAAGGCAAACATGTGCGCTGCGATGGGCTCGACACCAAACTTCACCAGCGCCGGTACGATAAGCGCGGCGACGGTAATATAGACGGCAGTAGTAGTAATGCCCATACCCAGAATAATGGCGGACACCCCAGTCAAAGCCAGCAGCGCCAGCAGATTGCCATTGGATAGCTCGATGACCTGCTGGGTGAATTTGAGCCCCAGTCCCGACACAAACACCGACCCGATAATAAGCCCGGCACAGGCACAGGCGATGGTGACTGGCACGGTGGCACGGATACCGGACTCTAGCGCTGCGAGAAGATCGACCGGACTCATGCGGGTGTCTTTTTTTATAAAGCTCAGCAGCACCAGGGCGACGATACCCCAGAAGGCGGACTTCATCGGCGTGTAACCCATGATGAGAAAGGCCACCAGAATGACCAGCGCAAACAGCAGATGCCATCCACCACGCAGAACATCCATGGTTTGCGGCAGCAGGTGTTTTTCGATCTGACCTATGTTGTTTTTCTCTGCTTCCAGATGCACCATGAAATAGACCGTCGCAAAATAGAGAAACGCCGGAATCACGGCAGCGACCACAATACTGATGTAACTGGTTTCGAGAAACTCGGCCATGATAAATGCTGCGGCCCCCATTATCGGCGGGGTAATCTGCCCGCCGGACGATGCGCAAGCTTCAACTGCCGCAGCAAACTTGGCTCGGTAACCGATGTTTTTCATCAGCGGAATAGTAAACGAACCGGTCGTCACCACGTTGGCCACAGCAGATCCCGACACCGTCCCCATAAAACCGCTGGCAACGGCCGCGGCCTTTGCCGGGCCACCGACACGGTGACCGGTCAGCGAAATTGCCAGATCGATAAAAAATCGTCCTGCGCCGGAGCGAATCAGTAGTGCTCCAAAAATTATAAACAAGACGATATAAGTTGCGCAGACGTGCAGCGGAATGCCAAATATTCCGTCGCTGCTCATAAACAGAGTATCGATGAATTTTCCGAACCGCACCGGCGGACCGTAAAAAAAACTGAAGAAATGGTTTGCGTAAAGGGAATGGCAGATGAAGAATCCGGTGATTATAACCATAGACCAGCCCACCACACGGCGAGTCGCCTCAAGCACCAGAACAATTAACACTCCGCCGACGATCAGGTCGTAGAGTTCTTTTTCGCCGTAGCGCATATGAAATGCGTTGATATCGTAGAGTGTCCAGAGCTGAACAAACAGCACGAGCACAATCAACAATAAATCAACCGCCAGACCAAACTTGCGCCGGGCATTACCCACGGCTCCGGAGATAGATACCGGATCACGCCATGACTCCCGACAGAGGGGGTTCATGAAAAACGCCAGCACAAGCATGCCGGTTAAATGGACTGAGCGAAACGAACGCCCCTCCGGCGTGCCGAACACCGCAACAAACAAATGGAACAGCGCCAGACTGATAGCAACAATGGCACAGCAATAGGCGACCAGTTGAACCAGTCCGGTATCGCGTCGTAGCAGCAGGCGCTCGAGAAATCCGAGCTCCTGCTTTTCTTCGTAGGATATGACCTGGGAACCGGCCGGTAAACTGGCCGGTGGTATTTCAGAAGCGGTAGTCACTTCGACTTAACCCTTAACTCCCAATTCGTCGTAACACTTCTGCGCACCGGGATGCACCGGGATTGCCGCACCGTTTAATGCATCGTCAAGTTTTACGCTGTTCCAGATGCCTTTGACTTCGGCGAACGTGGCGTGATTTTCCCAGAACACTTTACACATGTTGTAGACGAGCTCGTCAGAGAGATCTTTATGGACCACCATATTGGTGACGATACCCAGAGTGTTGGTATCCTCTTCTATACTTTCGTACACGCCTTTGGGCATCAGACCAGTGATATAGCCCGGATTTGCATCCAGAATTTCGTTGAGTTTGTCGTCCGGCAGACCGATAAAGCGGATACCCGGGCTGTGCTCAAGCTCGAGAAAAGAGGCTTGTGGCATAGACGTCGCCGCCATAAACACATCAATGTGTCCGTCTTTCATAAGTGCCACAGATTCGGTGTAACTGACGTGATGCACAGTTCCTCCGCCACCGCGAATACCGTCAAAGCTGATGTCATACGCGCTTAAAATAGACTCGGCAAACGCTGTTCCCGTCCACTTGGCCTTGCCGGGGCTTATATTGGCTGCTTTCATGTCGGCAAAGGTATTAATCTCGGAGTCTTTGCGAACCGCCACCTGAAACATCGCCGGGTACAACGTGGCAAAATGACGGACATCGGGCTGAGCCTTGTCAAATTTGCCTTTGCCGGAGTAGCCATTGAACGAGGTATGCGCATAGGACCAGCCGATTTCAGCATCGCCCCCGTTAACCGCCAGTACATTAGAGATGCCGCCGCCCGATGTATTGGAGGTGGATATTCCGTCAATGTTGTCCTCGAACACCTGAACGATCTTGGCCCCGAGCGGATACCACGACCCCCCCGAAGGCCCGGAGACCATGCGTACGAAAGTATCGGCACTGTGGGCTGTGGCACAGAAAAGGCTGCTTACTGCAACACCAATTGCCAGGGAATGTTTTAGCTGCATTAGATTGATCCTCCATCAAATTAGGTAACACACTGCTTGACGACCCCCCGCCACCCTACAATGGCCGGGCGAATTACCAAGTACGACATTAGCATACACACATCGACGTCGGGAATCACACCGCAGATTATTTTAAGTCAGGCGGCAGATCACGCCTGCAAGCCCGGGGTCTGCCGGGTGATTAGCCTGGGCGCCCGACTAATAGCTCAATGCATGTTTACCCGTTATTAACACCAGGGTCTGTTCAGCCCCCCGCTTCTGTAACAATGACACGGGAATATAGCGATATCCGGACACCCTATATTCTCAAGCTGATTAGCCTGCCCCGCCTTGCGGCACGAGCTCACTGTTCCGGCTATCGCACAAGGTCCGAAGCTACCGATAAATTGACCGATTGCCTGTTTCTGTGATAACACTTCAGTACAGACACTTTACACACTCAGGTTCATATAAAGCCTGTCCGGATCTAAACAGCCCGGACTCAGTCATAATGGAGTGTTCCCATGTCACGAGGTTCCCAAGGCATTACGTGCGATTTCGACGACCGGCTTCCGGGGCAGAGAGGGTATCGCGCACAAACCGGTTTCGGACGCCGGGGTTCAATAGACGGGCAACCGCAATCCGGTCACGATCCCGGTTATCGCGCTTCGGGTACGTGCGTCTGGGTTAACCCGAGCCCTCAGCAGTTGTTTACCCCGTACTACCGTGATTTACAAAGACTGAGAGCAACTGCACCAACCGGTACTTTCGGTGCGGAAACCCGACTGGATTCTCATGAATGGCACGACGGCACCACCACCAACGCCATCGCATGCACACTGACTATTGCCGGCTGTCAGATTGACTTTACCCGACCGACATCCAGTATCGCCGGCAGCGCCAACCTCCCGACCAACGCCCAGATTATGCAGTCACTGAGAATTATTCCGATATATCAACTGGTGGCAACACAGCGGGTGGTGGTTAATCACATTCCGCACCGGGGTACACGTCCTAACCGCCGCATACAAGCCAGTGCCGGCTCTGGAGATCTGGACATATTTCCATTTTACAGCATGCCCTCGCAAACCGTTCTTGACGCGCGACTGCTGCATGAATGCGCGCACAATTTTCAGACACCCGCCTGGAAAAACACTCCGGAATCAGTAGCACAATGGGATATGGCTAGAAATCTGGACGTCATCGCCCCATCCAGATATGCAACAACCAATACCCAGGAGGATTTCGCAGAATTCGTCATGCTCTATAATATGGCATTGGATACCAATTGCGAGCGCGAAATGAGACGGATTTATCCGAACCGATGCTGGCTGATGGATCGCTATCGCATAGCGGGACTCGCACGCCCTGCCACCAACAACTAACCACAACAGAAGCAGGGACTGCATCACTGCGACATTCGTAACAAGTATCGGATCAGCACTATTGCAACGGTACGCCACATCCCTCTAGCAACGCCCGGTACGGGTTACGTGGCCGTAAACCTACCGTGATACGTTGTCCGAAGCCGAAACCACAACCATGCCGGTGGCTTTTTACCACAGACCCATAGCACACGGGCCTCCATCATCGCGCCACCACTACTTTAATCGACGCTTGCGTTTTATCCGCCCGACCTTACGCGCACCAACACTGTGATTCACCCAATCTCGA
>CALKXD010000144.1 GCA_938003855.1 uncultured Granulosicoccaceae bacterium
GGGTGAAGCCGCCAGTAAACCCTTCTAAACAAGCAGAGTCTCGTAAAGGTACACAAATCATCCCCGCAAAACCATTACTGATAAACGAACCGCTTTCTTACCAACCCAAACACCAAACTACCGTAGCAAATTCCCCCCAACCTCAGGAACCCCGAACTCCCGAAAGCAAATCTGAGCCAGTAAAGTAATTCCTTCGTCGATAATTCCTGGTTCAGGATTTGCGAAACAAATCCTGATGTAGCGATTAGAATCCCCCTCCAGTGACCATTCGACACCGGGATTAACCGCGACGCCTTCCTTACCCGCACGTTCGGCCAATACCGTCGTATCGACGCCGTCCGGCAACTTCACCCAAAGAAATATGCCCCCGGGTGGCCTTATATACTCGGCACTGGTGCCGAACTCCCGATCAATGGCGGTAGTCAGTGTTGCTAGCTTCTGCTGTAGATTCACATTAAGCGCGGCGAGGTGCGTATCAAAGTGCCCGGTGCAATACTCGGCCAGTAGCATTTGCTCTAGTGCACCTGAACCCGCATCATTTTTAAGCGACAGCAACTGCCCGATCAAAGACCAGTCTGCCACTACATAACCGACCCGCAGTGCTGGTGCGATTGTTTTTGAAAACGACCCTACATGAATCACCCGTGCGGTGGAGTCCATCGCATAGAGTGCCGGTGGTCGGGTGCCGGCCCAGACCAGATCGGCGTAACATTCATCTTCAAAGATCGGTACGTCATACTCGACGGCCAGATCAATCAGGTGCTGTCGACGCTGTACGCTCATGATTGTGCCGGTGGGGTTGTGCACGGTGGGGATGGTGTAGATGTAGGCGGGCTTGACGCCTTTGGCCTTGAGATCTGCCAGCTTGGTGGCCAGTTGATCTGTCTGCATGCCGTCGTTGTCGACGCTGATCGCGACCCTATCGATATTGAGGCTGCGCAGGCGGGTCAGCACACCTCCGTAGTTTGATTCTTCGACGATGACAGTCGGGCGTGTGCTGCTGTTGGCGGGTAACAGCGCGGAGTTGATCAGGTCGATGGCCTGCAGGGAGCCGGACGTTAGCAGGATGTTGTCCGGGTTGCACTGCATAGCGGCGTATTTGTCGAGTTTTTTGACCAGGTACTCGCGCAGTGGCAGGTAGCCTTGCGGGCCGCTTTCTACGGAGTAGGTGGCAAGCGTTGCCCCTTCACGCATCAATATGCGGTGGCAGGCATCGGCGATTTTATCGACGGGCAGTGAACCGGCGTCGTTGTGGCCGCCAACAAAATTGTAGGTCGGGAAGCCGTTCCAGGGTTGCGCTTGCGGGGCGGGCAACGTTGCATCCAGCACCTGGCTGAAGTCGAATTTCATGGCGGGTTTTCCTCTCTACGGTGACACGGGGTTGCCGCATAATGTGCGTTGGCAGATAACCGGGCGCTGGTACAGCAACAATGCACCCCGGCTACGCAGACGGCTGGTTGAAATAGTCTGGCAATTGTACCCGACCGGTCGGTATGCTGTATAACCCCGCCTGGCTTGCGTGTGAATCTCCTTGACCACATTGTTGATCGTTCTTGTCCTAACTGCGGCGGTGTTGCACGCCAGTTGGAATGCACTGGCGAAGTCGGGCGGAACGCCGGAGCTTTCGATCGGCTCGTACCAATTGGTGGGTGCACTGATTTGCACGCCTCTGCTGTTTTTGGTGCCATTACCTGCACGGGAAAGCTGGCCGATGCTGATTGCCTCGGTGCTGATCCATAACGTCTATTACTTTACTCTGGCACGGGCGTATCGCAGTGGTGATCTGTCGCAGGTGTACCCGCTGTTTCGCGGTATGGCGCCGGTATTGATTACGCTGGGTGCGGCCGTCTTTGCCGGTGAATATCTGTCGACCGCGACTGTCATTGGCATACTGATTATCAGCGCCGGATTGATGAGTCTTACCCTGATGAGCAAGCAGCTTGGTCAGATTCCGCCAGCCGCGCTCGGCTGGGGGCTGGCGACCTCGGTGCTTATTGCGTTTTATACCGTCATTGACGGGCTCGGGGTGCGGGCCTCGGGCAATAGTCTTAGTTACATTCTGTGGTTGTTTGCTTTTGAGATAGTGCCAATCGGTTGCTGGTTGCTGTTCTCCCAGCGGCGGCAGTGGTTCGATTATATGCGTGGTTCTGCGGTGACGGTGTTGTTTGGCGGTATAGCCTCAAGCACCGCCTATGGTCTGGTTATTTTTGCCCTCAGTCTGGGGGCGATGGGGCTGGTGTCGTCGTTGCGTGAAACCAGTGTCATCTTTGCCGCCGTCATTGGCAGTGTTTTGTTACGCGAGCCGTTTGGTCGACAGCGTATTATTGCGGCGGGGTTGGTGGCGCTGGGTATTATTCTGATCAAAGCGCTCGGCTAGCGGTGTGATTGCGGTGCGGGCTGTACTGGATTGGCGATCATCGCTACCCTGTGTGGAACAGTCGTTCGTATTGAACTGGGTCAGGCAGACAGGACACGAATTTTGAGAAAACGGTTAGTTGTAGAAATGGGTATGGGGACAGACCTGCACGGGCAGGACTACACCAAGGCGGCAGTGCGCGCCCTGCGTGATGCGCTGTGGCATAACTCGCTGTCGATTGCGCCGGCGCTGGGGTATTCACGTGATGTCATGGAGGTTGAGGTGGAGATTGGTGTGGCCAAACCCGAACAGGTCAATAAGGCGGAAGTCGCCGCTGTGCTGCCGTATGGCAAAGCGCAGGTCACCGTGGTGAAAGGCGGGCTCGATATCCCCAACGAAGACAACACCACGGTGGTGGCGAATGCCGCTGCGGTGGTGTATCTGGATATTGATGTTGCCGGAGAATCTTCCTGAGATGGCGAAGCAAAGAATTATACTTGAGCTTGGCACCGGCAATGATTTGTACGGTGAAGACTATACAAAAGCGGCCAGACGTGCGGTGCATGATGCGTTGCACCACAGTTCATTGATACTGTTCCGGTCACTGGGTATTGATAAAGAGGGCATGCAGATTCGCGTCACAATAGGCGTGCAGCAACCTGATCTGATCGATTGCGACGCGGTGGCGAGCGAAATTCCGTTTGGTCGTGTTGACGTCAGGCCCGAGGTGGGTGGTTTGAATCTGGTCGACGACGACAACGGTACCACGTCGGTTATTGCGACGGCGGCGGTGGCGGTGTTTCTGGATTTACCGGACGGGCGCTTTACGCTGCCCGCTTAGCGGTCTTAAAGGTTGTTGTGTTGCGCTCTGTTTTCTATGAGCGCTTGCTGCTTTGGAAGATATTAAAGCTGACACTGATGCGGTTGCCGGCGTCGCCGTCGAGCGTTGATAAATTGGGCTCGACCTCATGCACCAGCCAGCCCGGAAATAAAATCAGGCGCCCGGCGATTGGCTCGAAGTATACCTCTGGCCAGCTGGCGGGATCAGTGTGTGAATCTGCATTGAAGCGTGGTGTGAAAACCTGCGCCTGTAAGCGCGGATCGCAAAATGAAATGCGGCCACTGCCTTGCGGTGCCTGCACGTAGTAGACGCCGCTCCAGAGGGTGTCGGGGTGTGAGTGACTGCGGTTATAGCCGTGCCGTGGATTGATGTTGGCCCACATGTTGTCGATCACGGGGGCAAAGTCGGTGTCGTAGTGCATGCGTGCAAACACATCGGTCGCTGCTGACCGGACGACTTCGGTCAGGCGATGGAATTGCGGTTGTTCGTGCATGTCGAGCTGACTGTGCCAGGAGCCTGCCTGCTTGACGTTGGAGCGCACAATGCCTTCAGGGTCTTCTGCTTTCCAGCTATGAATTTTATCGGTTAAGTCGCGGTTTAAGGCCACGCTGTCGGGTACATCGGTATAACAGATGGATGTCGGGAAGTAGTGCTCGTGCACCATTTGCAGGTTTTTATTTTCAGGTTCAACCATAGCGATCACGCAGCGTGTGTTATCTAAAAATACCGGCTGAATCGTCTGCGCACAATAGACAATGATTTGTGCTGTTCAGCCCAAGTGGGTCTGCCTTATAACAGCCCGGGTTGATTGTGCCGGTGTGGTGTAGGTGCGTCCATGATGGTGCTCTGGTTTTAGCAGATTACCAGCGCGGATAGCTTCGGCCTGTGAGGTGCTTTGGCAGGTGGGGTTATAGTGTCCGGCTGGTGGACCGGGTTACGTCTGGTTGGGTGTCGTTATACTGCATCAGTTTTGCGTAGCAGGTGGTAGCCGTAGAGTGCCAGCAGTGCTGAGACGGTCAGGCACATATACAGTGGCAGGGCGGTATCGGTGAGTAACGTGCTGACGACAATAGTCAGTAGCATTCCCGCCGATAACTGCACGGTGCCCTGCAGGCCGGAGGCGGTGCCTGCGAGTTCGGGTCGGACGCTCATCAGTGCCGAGGTAAGGTTGGGTAGGCCCATGCCGTTGCTCAGTGCAATGAACTGCATCGGCAGAAACAACGCCAGCAGGTTGTCCCACGGCGACAGCACCCAGAACAGCAGCACACCGACGACGATTGGAATCAGGCTTAGCGATATCATGCGGCTGGTGCCGAGCTTTTGTGACCAGCGGCCGGCGATGAAATTGCCCAACAGATAACCCAGTGCCACCATACTGAACCACAGGCCGAAGGTGGAGGCGCTGGTGCCCCGTAATTCCATCACCACATAGGGCGCGCCGGCTAGAAAACTGAAATATAAACCGACGGTGCCACTGACCAGAATCAAGTAGGCACGATACTGGGGTATCCCGAGTAACGTACCGCTGCCACCTAGCATGCGGGGTTTGTTGCCACCGTGATCACGCAGTGTTTCGTTCTGGTACCGGTAGCTCAGCCACGAGAATAGAAAGCCTGCCACCGATAGCGCTGCATACATGATACGCCAGCTGCTGACATCGGTTATCCAGCCGCAGACGGCTGGTGCGAACATCGGGCCCAGCATCATGGCGGTATTCATATAGCCAATGGCGCTGGCTGCTTTGTCTTTAGGGTGTACGTCGCGCATGATGGCGCGGGTTAGAAACATACATACCGATGAGCCGAGTCCTTGCACAAAGCGTCCGGCCAGCAGCACTTCAATGGTCGGTGACACGGCGCAGATGATGCCGCCTACGCCAAACACAAACAGGCTGCCGATCATGACCGGTCGGCGTCCGATGCGATCAGCCAGAGCGCCGAGTACCACTTGCGAAATCATGGTGGCAAAGAGGTATACGGTGAGCACCAGTTGCGCCACACTGTACGTGGTGAGTAATTCACGCATGACGGTGGTGTTGGCTGGCAGTACGCCGTTCATGGCTATCGGGCCAATGGCAGAGATACCGACCAGCAACAGCAGCGGGGGTTGATGAGCCAGAGGCGCATCGGCAAGCTTAGGCATTCGAGCGCCTGTAGATAAAAAAGGGTAGGGCGACAATCCGTGGTGAGGGGCGAGTATATCGGTATTCCGGTAGCTGTGCCGGGTGCGGTGTCGTTGCTGGTTGAAATTATTAATAACACAGGTGGAGTACGCCTTTGGCCTGGTCGCTGCAGCAATCCGCCCCGTTAACCGGCAAAGCGCTGGTGATTGGTGCGATGAATCTTGATGTCGTCGCGACCGCTGCAAAAGCGGCGGTTCGGGATGACTCCAACCCGGGTGTGACCGGGTTTTACGCTGGCGGGGTGGGGCGCAATATTGCCGAAGGGCTGGCGCGGCTGGGTATCGACACCACCTTGCTGTCGGCGGTGGGTAATGACGATGCCGGGCAGCAGTTGCTGCACAGTGGTGAGCAGGCGGGCTTTGCCACGGGGTCGGTTGTGCGGCTTGATCAGCACCATACGTCGAGCTATGTCGCGGTCAATGACAGCGACGGCAGTCTGCTTTACGCGATCTCTGACATGGCTATTGTTGATCAGATGTCGGATGCGCTTTTTCCTGATCTTGCCGGGCAGATTGCTGGCGCCGGTGTTTGCGTGATCGATGCTAATTTACCCGCCGCGTTGATTGCCCGCAGTGTTGCACTGGCGGGTAACTGCGCGTTGGTGGCCGACGCGGTATCGACCGCCAAGTGTGTGCGGCTGCAGCCGGTGCTGGCGTCGTTGGCGCTGCTGAAGGTTAATCGGCAGGAGGCGGCGACACTCACGGGAGGTGCGCCGGAAGATTCTGTCGGCACGTTGTTGTCGGCATTGCTGGCTCTGGGGCCGGAGGCGGTGTTAATGACACTCGGGCAGCAAGGGGCGATACTTGCGGTCGGTGATAACGTGTTTGAGATTGCAGCACCTCAGGTTGCTGTGCTCAGTAGTGTGAATGGTGCCGGTGATGCCTTGCTGGCGGGCCTGGTGGCGGCCACACTGCATGGTCACACCGAAACCGAGGCACTGCGCTGGGGGGCTGTGGCCGCTGCCATGAGCCTGTCTACGCCGGGTGCGTGCTGTAAAACTATGACTATTGAAAGTATGGCTGTCCAATGATGCAAACTGTTTCTGAAAATTTCCTGTCTGTCGCGCCCGAGGTGCGGGACGCTATTGGTGAAAATCGTGCGGTGGTGGCGCTGGAATCCACCATAATTTCTCACGGGATGCCGTACCCTGAAAACGTTGAAACCGCGATGCGCGTAGAGGCGGTGGTCAGGGCGCAGGGGGCTGTGCCTGCAACCATCGGGATACTCGATGGCAAGTTGCAGGCGGGGTTGTCGGCCGACCAGATTGAACGGGTGGGTAAAACCGGACAGCAGGCCTTGAAGGTGAGCCGTCGGGATATTCCGTTTGCGCTGGCGGATAGTACGGTGGTGGGGGCCACGACGGTGGCATCGACGATGATCATCGCAGATCTGGCAGGTATTAAAGTGTTTGCGACCGGTGGCATCGGTGGTGTGCATCGCGGTGCTGCGCAGACGATGGATATCTCTGCTGACCTGCAAGAGCTGGCTTCTACCAGTGTGGCGGTGGTGTGTGCCGGTGCCAAGTCGATTCTTGATATCGGCCTGACCTGTGAATACCTCGAGACTCACGGGGTTCCTGTGATTGGCTATGACACCGAGTGCTGGCCGGCGTTCTATACCCGGCGCACTGAGCACCCGGTGGACTATACGCTGAGCGATCCGGCGGCGGTTGCCGGGGTGCTGTCGCGCAAGTGGCAGCTGGGTTTGCAGGGTGGTGTGGTGGTTTGTGTGCCGGTGCCTGTGCAGTATGCGCAGGATGAGGCGGTGATTGATCGGGCGATTAGCAGTGCGCTTGCGGAGGCGGATGCGCTGGGGATTCGCGGTAAGGATACTACGCCGTTTTTACTGGAGAAGATTGCGGCTATTACGGGGGGGAGTAGTTTGGCGACGAATATAGAGCTGGTGTTGAATAATGTGTTGGTTGGTAGTCGGATTGCTGTTGAGTATGCGGGGCGGGGTGGGTAGGTTTTTTTGTTGGGTGGGGGGATGCGGTGGAGTTCTATGGGGCTTTTGTGATTTTGCCTTGCTGACGCTGCGGGTTTCCATGGAGGGGTTGTGGTTTTTGCCTTGCTGACGCTGCGGGTTTCCATGGGGGTTGTGGTTTTGCCTTGCTGACGCTGCGGGTTTCCATGAAGGGTTGTGGTTTATGCCTTGCTGACGCTGCGGGTTTCCATGGGGTGTGGTGGTTTTGCCTTGCTGACGCTGCGGGTTCCATGGGGGGTTGATGCTGGGGTGTCTGCTGATGGTGGCGGGGTTACTTTTTGCGTTCGGGCCAGATGTTGCCGCGTGAGCTTACTGAGGTGGAGGTGACGGGGCGGCGGCCGGAGATTACTTCGCGGTAGAGGGTGAACAGGCCGGTGGCGATTACTATTAGTGATCCGATTATTGTCAGGCGGTCTGGAATTTCGCCGAACAACAGGAAGCCCAGGGCGATTGCCCAGATCAGGCTGGTGTAACGGAACGGTACGACGTAGGCGACTTCGCCGGTGCGCATGGCCATGACGACAAATTGATAGCCGAAAAATAAAAAGAACGATGCGGCGATCAGTATCAGCCATTGATGGCTGTCGACCGGTTGCCAGTCGCCCTGGGCGGTGGCGAGTGTGGCACCGGACAGGCAGATCGCGATGGTGGTGGCGGCGGATACCAGTAGCGATGGCAGGGATTCCGGCAGGGTGCGGGTGACCAGGTCTCGTGCCGTGGCGAACAGTACGGATAACAACACCAGCAGTGAGGCGGCTTCGAATCCGCCCATGCCGGGGCGGATGATAATGATCACGCCGATGAAGCCGATGCCGATGGCAACCCAGCGTCGCCAGCCGATGGGTTCGCCGAGGAACAGTGCTGCGCCCAGCGCGACTGTCAGCGGCAGGGCTTGCAGTATTGCGGCGATGGTGGCGAACGGCAGCAGCGTTAAGGTGCCAAGAAAGCAAAGCGTGGCAAGGACTTCGGTGACTGAGCGGAACAGTACTTTTTTATTGAGTAATTCGGGGAGGCGTGTGTGCAGTTTCTGCTGCACGATAATAGCGCCAATCAACACACTGAGCAGGGCGCCGCGCAGCGCCATAATCTGGCCGACACCAAGGCTGCCGTCGAGGGATTTTATCAGGCTGTCATTGAGGGTGAAGCCCATCATCGAGAGCATCATATACAGGCTGGCGCGAAGGTTCGGGGATAGTGTCATTGGTGCATAGTAGCTGCTTCCGGGTGGCGTATTGTGTGATTCTTTGAGGGCGAGGCGGCGGCACGATGGAGTTGGTCGTCATTGGCGTCATCGGCTTTAACACGTCGGTGGGCTGGTGCGGTTGGTGCTGCAATTGTGAACATTCAGGGCGACGGCGGTTTACCACACGGCCTGTGTTATGGTGAAAAAAGAATTCTGCGGCGTAGTGGCGGGTGGAGTGAGTGCGGTGGTTATCGGTGCTCAATTTGCATTCAGTTTTTTCGGTGCTACAAGCGTGCGTTCCATCAGTGTGGACAAAAGATCGGCTGTACGGTTGTGGCGTTTTGTCCGTTGGTTACCCAAATGAACTTTCAGGCTGGAAACCGGGAGCTCGAATGAAATACTTTGCGACATTACTGATCGGTTGTTTACTGGCCGGCCAATCGATTGCTGACGACAGCGACCTCTTTGATATGGACGAGGAACTCGGCACGGCGCGGGCACTCATCCATGAAGAGCGCTATACCAGTGCGATCAACCGGCTGATCAGTATCGTGGTCAGCGATTCGGGCAGCGCCGATGCCTGGAACCTGCTTGGCTTTGCCTCCCGTAAGGATGGCAAGCTGCAGAAAGCCGCCGAGGCTTACGAGCAGGCGCTTGCAATCGATCCCGACCATAAGGGCGCGTTGGAGTATCAGGGCGAGCTGTTTGTGGCGCTGGGTGAGCGCGAGGCCGCTGAAGCGAATCTGGATAAGCTTATTGCGCTTTGCCCCGACAGTTGTGAAGAGCTTGAAGATCTGGCCGACGCACTCGCTGATATGTAGCAACCTGCTGCGATACTGTAGCGGTTTGATATTGGCCGTTGACCTTAAGCGCACTAGCGGTGATACACTGCTGGCAGGCGTTGTCATAGGCATTGATAAACTATGCACTGGACATACGGCGAGTGCTGGTGACTGACAGATGCAGGTTGGACAGGCAGGAGTCCTGCGCTTTGCCCCGACGGTTGTGACAAGGTTGAAGGTCTGGTAGACGTACTTGCTGATATTCAGCAGCCTGCCGCGCCATAGCCGTGGTTTGATATCGGCCGTTGATTAAGCCCGCGTGTGGTAATTCAACGCTTGCAGGAATCGATAAACACTATGCACGGGAATACGTGAGCACTGGAAGCCGGCGGATACACGTTCGATAGGTGGGCTGCCTGCGTTTTGTCCCGACCGCTGTGACGAGATTGAAGGTCTGGTCGACGTACTTGCTGATAGTTAGCAGGCTGCCGCGCCATAGCCGTGTTTTGATATCGGCCGTTGACCTTAAGCCCGCGTGTGGTAACACACTATTGGCAGGCATAGGCATCGCTAAACTATGGGCAGACACACACGGCGAGTACTGGTGACTGTGGCAGATACGGGTGTGGTAGATGGGCTGTTTGCGTTTTGCCCCGGGGCTGACGAGGTAAAAGATCTGGTCGATACACTTGCTGCCAGGTAGCGGCCTGCCGTGCTACTGCTGTGTTTTATTATTGGCTGTTGAGTTTAAGCGGACTTGAAGTAATACTCTGCTGGCGGGCATCGATAAAATCTATACACAGGCTCAAACGGCGAGTGCCGGTGACTGGCGTGTTCAAGATCATTAACCGGGCCGCTTGTGCTTTACCCTGACGGCTGTGGCGAGGTTGAGGATCCGGTTGATGCACTTGCTGATCGGTGGTGGTCTGTCACGCCACAGCCGTGTTTTTTTATCGGGCCTTGACCTCAAGTTAACTTGAGGTAATAAACTGCTGGCTGGTGTCGCTATTAACGACAGATAATTCTATGCACAGACAGACTTTGCGAGTATTGGTGACCGGCGGTACGGGTTCGATAGGCGGCGCGTTGATACAGGTGCTGAGAGCGCGGGGTCACGACGTGACCTGTCTGGTGCGTTCGTCCGATACTGAGCGCACTTTAGGCAGTGCCGGGTTTAAAACGCTGCGTGGTGATATCACCACACCGGAGCGATGGATAGATGCGGTCACTGACTTTGATGCCGTGGTGCCGGTGGCGATCACCTGGGCAGACGATATGGGTCTGGTCGATCACCATCTGACCACGTTGTTACTGGAGGCACTGGCGACACCGCTGGCGGAAAAATCCCTGATCTATACCAGCGGCTGCTGGGTCTATGGAGCGACCGGTAATCAGGTGGCGACTGAGACATCACCGCACGACACGGCATCGGAGTTTGCGTGGGGGTCGTCGTTGTCGCGGACCGTGCAGGGTGACAGTAACGTGCGCGGCATGGTGATTCTGCCAGCCATGGTCTATGAGCGGGACGGAGGCGTACTGGACTCGATGATCACGGATGCAACCGACTTGAAAAAGATCCGGCTGGTTGGTAGTGCTGCCACGCGCTGGCCAATGGTGCATCGGCTTGATCTGGCGGTGGTCTATGCGCTGATGCTTGAGCGTGGTCAGGCGGGTGCTGTCTATAATGCGGCGGCAACTGAAGGACTGGAGGTCGGAAAAATAGCCGCTGTGCTGTCGAGGCGATACGGCTTATCGCTGCCGCCGCAGGTGATACCGGTCGAGGAGGCGGTGCGCGTTATGGGGTCGTGGGCGTCGGGCTACAGTATTGATCAGCAGATGAGTGGTGACAAAGCCATGCGTGACTTGGGCTGGTCGCCGGAGTTCACCGATGTGCTCGCTGAACTAGCGTAGGCTACGCCTGCATAATTCATAAGGCGAGTCAAAGCGTTGAATATATGACTCCCTGATTCGGGTGTGGTGCTCAATCGGGGTGCCGTGTAACTAAGCGCACTGTCTATTCGACCTCAGAGGCCAATATCGCGTCACATCCCGCCCGATCCCTTTCGGCACGTGGCGAGGCCACGCTTCTCAAGCGATAGGGCGACCTGTTTAGCGCTATTGGCTCTGAATGCCGAATCCTCATGAATAATACAGGCTAGCCTGCATTGGTTAGTTAGCCTTTGGTCGCACCGAGGGTTAGACCGGCTATAAAGTGCTTCTGCATGGCAAAAAACATCAGTACCGGGGGGACGGCCGCCAACAGCGATGCAGCGGAGACCAGATGCCATTGCTGCACAAACTCACCATTGAGGGTGCGCACGCCAACGGTAATTGGCAGGCTGGCGGAATCCTGTATCAGAACGGTGGCCCAGAAAAAGTCGTTCCAGATAAATGTGAAAATCAGCACGCACAGTGCGGCGATGGCGGGCTTCACCAGTGGCAGCACCAGGTACCAGAATATTTTAAATTCGTCGACGCCTTCGAGTCGTGCCGATTCGATCAGCTCAAACGGCAGCGCCTTCATAAAGTTGCGCATAAACAGTGTGCAAAAGCCGGTTTGAAATGCGGCGTGAAACATCACAAGTCCCGGGACGGTGTTGATGATCTCGAGGCGGTTCGACATATCGACCACCGGCAGCATCAGAATTTGAAAGGGCACAAAGTTACCGGCGACAAACAGAAAAAATAACGGCAGTGCCCATTTAAACCGGTAAATGGCCAGCGCGTAGCCTGTCAGGCAGGCCAGTGCCACGCTCATGATCATGGTGGGTATGGCGATAAGCAGGGTGTTGGCCAGGTACTTGAGGGCGTCTGTTTTGGCGAATACTTCGCCGTAGTTCTGCAGTAACTGAAATGAGCTGGGGAGACCGAACACATTGCCAATGGCAATATCTGAGGCGGGCCGGATAGAGGTCATGAAGATGGCCAGCAGCGGTAGCAGCCACAGGAAAAGCGCTATCGGCAGCGACAGCTTATAGGCCAGCCGGGTTCCGCTGCTTCGTTTTTCGACGGGATTTGGAAACATCTAGTTACCCTCCTTCTCGTCCTGATACATCCGCCACAGAAAGTAGCTGATGTAGACCAGCATGATAAAAAACAGCACCGTGGCAATGGCAGAGCCATAGCCGTAACGACCGACACCTTCACCGACGGCCTGGTCGTACATGTAATAAGCCAGCACATTGCTTGAACCAAACGGGCCGCCCTGAGTCATGGTGGCGATCATGTCGAAGGAGCGTAGTGCGCCGATTACGGTAACCACGATAGCGATAAACGTTGCGGGTTTCAGTTGCGGCAGTACTACGTGCCAGAGCATTTTCCAGCCTTTGGCACCGTCCAGACGACCGGCTTCAATCTGATCTGAGGAGACGTTGTTAAGGCCGGTGAGATATAGAATCATGCAATAGGCAATTTGCGGCCACAGACCGGCGGCAATGATGCCATAGGTGGCCATGGTTTCATCGCCGAGGATCGACGGCGGGTCGACCGAGCACACGCGGGTCAGGTTGCCGACAATATTGAGTTTGGTGTCACAGTAAAACCAGCCCCAGATTTTACTCAGCAGGCCGAATTCGGGATTGTAGGTCCAGGTGAATATGAGCCCGACTACCACTTGCGAGATCACGAACGGAAAGAAAAACAGCGATTTATAAATGCGTATGCCGGTGACGGTCTGATTTAAAAACAGTGCGATAAACAGTCCCGCGGGAACCGCCAGCATAAACAACACCAGCCATAGCAGGTTGTTTTTCAGCGAGGTGTAGAAGTTGGGATCGTCAAGTAGCAGGCGGTAGTTATGCAGCCCGACCCACTCACCGGTCCAGATGCCGTTGATGTCGTAGAGTCCGTCCCATCGGGTAAAAGAATAGGAAATAGACTGGAAGATGGGGACGATCACGTAAACCAGAAAAAACACCAGGCCCACAGCCAGAAAAAGCCACGGCGCGACAGCAACCTTGTTGCGCTTATAGTAGGAGAGGCCGGTGACCAGAAAAAACGCTGCGACCAAAGCGGTGATCAAAACGCCCATGCGCGCCAGAAAGGTAGGCACACGTGCTTCGATTTGACGACTAAGGCCGAACAGCTCCTGGATCATCGAGGTGCTGATAACAAACAGCAGGAGCACAACGCAGATGGCTAGAATGATTCCGGCAATGCTGACGCGTGTGGTGGAGGTTGCAAAGCGATCCGTCGAGTTGACACTGGGGGTTGTCATGAGGCTCTCCGATGCCAGCTGGCTAAATAGCGATAATGAAACGTACCGGGAATACAGCGACCGTTGCAGCAGTATGCAAGGGCTAAAGAAGAACCGGCTACTCTAGCCTACACTATTCATAAGGCGACAAGATGAAATGACAGTATGGCTCCGCCTATTGAGTTTGTTACTCAACAAGAGTGCCGTACAACTAAACACACTGTCTATTCGACCTCAGAGGCCAATATCGCGTCACAAATGGTTCGATCTCTCTCGTCACGTGGCGGACCACGCTTCTCGAGCGATAGAGCGACCTGTTTAGCGCTATTGACCCTGAATGCCGAATCCTCATGAATAATGTTGACCGGGTAGCCGGTTGCGGGCGTCTTACTTGTAGACTTCTGCCTGAACTTTATCGAGGTTCTCGAGAACTTCGTCCAGAGTAGATGGATCCAGCATGAAGCGCTGGAAGCCTTCCATACCCGCTTTTGCCATAGCAGCAGGGGCATCACGGTCATAGAACTGCGCCAGACCGGCAGCCGTTGACAGTGTTGCCATGCCTTCAACGATGAACTTGTCGTCTTTGTTGATTTCGGCGGCAGAGTTAGGTGGCAGCTGGCCGATGGTTTTATTCCACTCGCCCTGGATTTCAGGGGTAGCGATGAACGACAGGAACTTCTTGGCGTTGTCGACGTTTTTCGCGTTGGCAGGAATAAAGAACGCATCTGCCGGTGCTTCTTCTGCGCGTGGCAGACCGGCAGTGATTTCAGGGAACTGGAAGAAATCAATTTGCTCGTCGGTCAGGCCGGCATCTTTATATTGGCCGACAGAGAAGTTGCCCATCACGTACATCGCAGCATCACCTTTAGCGAATGGCGAGATTGCATCCTGCCAGGACATAGTGGCGTGCGTCTTAACGAATGTGCAGCGATCCAGCATTTCTTCCCACTTGGCGAAAGTGCCGCGAATGCGATCGTCGGTGTATTTGATTTTACCGGCGGTCAGATCGTTGTGAACGTCGTAGCCATTGGTACGCAGGTTGAGGTAGTCGAAGACACCCGCCGCAGTCCACAGGTATTTAGTACCAATGGTGAACGGTGTAACGCCGGCTTCTTTCAGTGCATCGCAGTTGCCGAGCAGTTCGTCCCATGTTTTGGGCTCGCTCAGGCTGAGCTTGTCGTAGATGTCTTTGCGGTAGTAGACGCCCCACTGGTAGTAGGAATAGGGAACACCCCATTGCTTGCCGTCGCGTGACATGGTTGGCTTGATCGCGTTGAATTTGTCAGCCAGGTTTGGATCGGAGGCCCACAGATCAGAGATATCCATAAACAGACCCGCGTCGACGAAAGGACCCATGCGGTTGCCCGGGTACCAGGTGATTACGTCCGGTGCATCGTTTTGCAGTGCGTTGCGGATGGTGTTTTTGTGTGCTTCGCGGTCACCGTTGTTGGCGGTAACGTTGATGTCGGGGTTGGCTGCTTTGAATGCTTCAACGGCGGCGTCAAATGCGGCTTTTTTGTCGGGGTTCAAGTCATCGAAGGTAACCACCAGATCACTGGCCATGGCACCGTGTGAAAAGACTGCCGCGAGTGCGGCAGCAATACTGAGTTTTTTGATGTTTTGGAACATGTAGCCTCCGTTAGATTAATGCACGATACAGAGTGAGGTGCCGGTTAGATTCAGTGGCGGGCGATCAGTCGGCTTGATGCTGCCACACTGCAACTTCTGCAGGGTGAAGCACACAGTTGCCGACAAGATAGCGGTTGCCGGAATCAAGGTGAGCTACCTCAGGTCCGTAGTTAAATGCGAAATACAGCGAGCCACGTTGTCGAATCCGTAGGCCGGTGCTGCAAGCCGTTGTCTCGATTCCGGCATCCTGCAGGCGCTCTCGGAAAAAGCGTTGCAGGGAGTCGGTGTCGAGGCAGCAGTTAAGGTAATGACAGTCGCCTGAGCGGTAGTAAAAACCCCAATCGTCGGTAAATTTTCCCACAGGTAGCAAATCGGTGCTGACCTTTTCGCGCCAACGAATGGCGCAAAAACCGTCATCGGATTGCAAATTGGCGAAATCGGGCAGTGATTCGACCCGGGTGACGCGCAGTGGTATCAGTTTCTGCAGTGCTCCGGGTGGCAGGTCGGGGGGTATCTGGTACTCGTCGGTCTTGCTGCCGCAGCGCGGTCCGATAACCAGGTGACCATCAAAGTGCTGAAGGTGCGTGACCAGTGAATCGGGCACTGCCATGCTGTTTGCCAGTAAAACCAGCTGGTAGGGCTGCAGGGTTGCGTCGTTTATCTGATGCGGGAACAGGATATCGACATTGACACCGCTGCGCCGAATCGCCGTGTATTGCTGTAATACCCACTCCAGTGGACCGTAGTTCTGCCCCTGTGGCTGAATGCGCAGCATTTGATCAGCGGCATAGTCGAAGATCAGCGCGACCGGTGCCGGTTCAACGTTGCTGTGCTCGACGGTGGCAAGCTCTGATGTCAGTTGTCTGATTTCATCGCAGGCGGAGTCTTCACTGCCATCGGGCAACAGCAGGCCGGTGTGCATCTGCTCCTGCGCGAATGGTGCCTGCCGCCAACGAAACCACGACATCACCTCGGCGCCGTGGGCAAACGCTTCCCAGGCCCACAGTCGTACCATACCGTCGAGCGGTGATGGATTGTGCGGCGCCCAGTTAACCGGTCCGGGCTGCTGCTCGATCACCCACCAGCGTCCCCGGCCCAGTGACCGGTAGAGATCGTGGTGAAAGGCGGATGAGTCGGGGTGGCCGGTGCGAAACCATTTTTGCTGATCATCAAGGTCTGCACTGTCGCGGTCGAGAAAACCCAGCGGGTAGTTGTCCCAGGTGGCGATATCCAGATCAGCGGCGGTGGTGGTGTGATCGAACTCGGTGAAGTTGCCCATGTAGTTGTGCAATATATCCCGCCCCGGAGACAGCCTGCGCAGGAGGTCAACCTGCAGGCGGTTAAACGATGCCACCTGATCTGACGAGAACCGCCAGAACGCCAGCCGGTGGGCCGGGTTTAACTCGGTGACAGCACCGCACGGCAGCGGGATCTGATCGAAGCCGGTGTACTCCATGCTCCAGAATACATTGCCCCAGGCGCGGTTCAGGTTGTCTATTGTGTCGTAGCGTTGCTGACACCAGAGCCGGAACGCCTGCAGTGCATCTTGTGAGTAACTGACAATAGTGCTGTGGCAGCCGTATTCGTTGTCGGTTTGCCAGGTGCTGATACCCGGGTGCTGACCGAATTCACGCGCGACCGCCTCGACGATACGTGCGCACTCCTGACGGTAGAGTGTCGATGAAAAGCAGTAGTGTCTGCGAGACCCGAAGCCGCGCGTTTGACCGTTCTCATCCACCGCAAGTATTGACGGGTGCTGGTCGATCAGCCATTTCGGTGGCGTGGCGGTAGGCGTGCCAAGCACCAGCTCCAGGCCTTCGGCATGCAGAGTGTCTATAGCCCGATGCAGCCAGTCGAAGTGAAACTCACCACGTGCGGGCTCCAGACGGCTCCAGGCGAACTCGGCTATTCGAACGACTTCTATACCAAGCGCTTTCATGCGCCGTGCATCATCGGCCCAGTTTTGTTCGGGCCAGTGTTCAGGGTAATAACAAACGCCCAGTTTCATGACAGGCTGTCCCGTAGTTGTCTGGCGGCTTGTTCCGGCTGCAGCGGGTTGACGATATTGTTCATGCCTGCTTCCGCACCGGCGAGGTATTTCAGTTTGGTTTGATCGCGCAGGGGCGGCTGCATGGCGATATGAAAGTGCCAGTGTTTGTTGTCTGTGTGATCGTCACAAGGCGCGTTGTGGAATAAAGTGATGTTTGGCGCGGGGCGCTGGAATAATGCATCGTAGCGTTGTGCATTGCGCTGATAGGTGAGCGCCAGATCGTGGAGCTCTGCGGGGGTGAGTTCGGTGATGCTTGACACCGGCCGGTGTGGTACCACCCAGGTCTCGTAGGAAAACCGTGCGGCAAACGGCACAATCACCGAGCAATGTTCTGACTGGTCGACCAGCAGTGTGTCTTTGTGTGCCGGGTGATTGATCAGACGGTTTAACAGATCGTCGCCGTGGTTGGTTTTTGCATAGTTTGCCTGTGCACCACGCATACGTTGCGCGTTGTCAGATACAAACGGAAGCGCATAAATCTGACCATGCGGATGCAGATTAGAAGCGCCGGTTTCAACGCCTTTGTTTTCAAAAATCAGTACCTGCTTTACCTGCGGGTTAAGCTCTATAGTGGCCACTTCGGTTTGCCAAAGCTCTGCCACCCGGCACATTTGCGCGGCACTGATATCGGCCAGTGTCAGATCATGACGGGGCGACCAGCACAACACCCGGCACTGGCCGCTGGCGGCAGCGGTTTTGCACAGCAGGTCTTCGGTGGGCGCGGGCTCCGGAGCGTGGGTTGCCAGCGCCGGGAAGTCATTGTCGATGGCAAATACGCCGTCGTAGTCGGGGTTAATATGGCCGCTGGCGCGGGTGACGCCCGGGCACAGATAGCAGGCGGGGTCGTGTTGCGGCCGGGTTGCGGTGTCGGTGCTGGTGACAACCCCGGACCACGGGCGTTGAGCGGAGTTTGCCGCAATGACCACCCATTGGTCTAGAAGGGGGTGCCAGCGGCGTTGCCAGTTTGCGGTCATAAGTTAGGTCTTTTGCGTGTGGCTGTCTGGTAGAGGGAAAGCATAGAGTGATTAGCGGCTTGTCGCATGTGCAAGGTTGTAATAAACAACACCACTGTTTGAGGGTGGCCCATCTCAGTGATTCTAGAGGGCAATTTGCCTGACACCGGCGGTGGCCGTGGTCTCGTAGAAGTCTGCTTGCAGGCCGGTCTCTTTGCTGTACAGAGTGCCGACCGTTTGCACAAAGTTTTCTATTGCGTCTTTTTCTACCAGGCTGACGGTGCAGCCACCGAACCCGGCACCGGTCATGCGGCTGCCGATCACGCCCGGTAGGGTGCCTGCGTGTTTTACCAGACTGTCGAGCGGTGCGCTGGAGACTTCGAAGAGATCGCGTAATGAGTTGTGCGATTGCTGCATCAGCTGGCCGAAGGTGGTCAGGTCGTTGCTGTTGAGTGCGCTGACGGCACGGTTGACCCGGTCGGTCTCGGCGACAACATGACTGGCGCGGTTGCGGATGACAGGATCGGTGAGCAGGTTCAGGTTGTCGGCCAGTTGCTGCGGGGTGACATTAGCAAGCTGGGTGGCACCGGTGGCGGGCTGCAGGGCCGCATGTGCGGCATTGCAGTCTCGAACTCTGTCGTTGTAGGCGCTTTCGCTTAGTTCGCGGCGCTGGTTGGTGTTACTGATGATGATCCGGTAGTCACCGAGTTGCAGGGGCACGTGCTGGTAGTCAAGGGTGTCGCAGTGCAGGGCGAGGGCGTGATTTTCTTTGGCCATAGCGACGGCGAATTGATCCATAATACCGCACTGCACGCCGACAAAATTATTCTCGGCACGGCGCGACAGTACGGCGAGCTCGGTGTTGCTCATGGCGCCGTTGAATAATTGATTCAGGGCAAACGCGGTCAGCACTTCTATAGAGGCCGATGAAGACAGCCCGGCGCCATTGGGGACATTGCCGGAGTAGTACAGTTGCAGACCTTCAATGCGATGGTCCAGATCGATGAACTCTTTAATAACTCCCAGGGGATAGTTGACCCAGGAGTCATCGCCTTGGCGGGTGCTAAGCCCGGATCCGCGCAAACTGGCGCGCTCGGGGAAATTTTCGGAATAAAACTCTATAGCCTGGTCGTCGGTGCGGCGTACATACAGTGTGTTGCCGCGATTAATCGCGCAGGGGAACACCGGTCCACCGTTGAAGTCGGTATATTCACCAATGAGATTGACTCTGCCGGGTGCATGAAAGCCTAGAACAGAATGTTCTGTGCCGCCAAACACACGGATGAATTTTTCCACAGCACTTGTCATATTGCGGTAATTTCCAACAGTAGTGAGGATTGCGCCGGCAGTACCGGCAATGTCAGGCCAACCGTCATCAGCAAGCTGCCAGAGAGCGTGACAGTCTGGCGCAGCCATCCGGGAGTGTGCTTTGCAAAGTGCTCCAGTTCAGCCAGGTTGAGGCTGGCCGGTGTTACGGTATATTGCATATTTTCGTTCAGCCCGCACGGGCACAGAATACCGCTGGTGGTGTTTTTCAAGCTGCTTTCGGCGACGACAAACCACAGGGAATTCTGTTTGTCTTCAGAGACCAGGCCGCTGCACACCAGATTTGGCACCGGGCTGTCGAGTCGCCAGCTGGTTGATTCGCTGATCCATTCACGGTGTTTTTTATACAGGCTGACGTAGTAGTTCAGTGTGTCTGTTTCTTCCCGGTCGAGGTGGCGGGCGTCTACCTCGTAGCCGAACTGACCTTGCAGCGCGACAATCGCGCGGGTGTGAATGTTAATCTCGCGGCCGGTCAGATGTGCTTTGGCGTGACCGATGTGTGCGCCCATAATTTCGGGCGGGGTAAACAAACTATAGCCGCGTTGTATCTGTACCCGGTCAATGGCGTCTATCGAGTCGGAGGTCCAGACCCGTCCGGTGTGCTGCAGGACGCCCCAGTCAGCACGGGCACCACCGGAGGCGCAGCTTTCTATTTCCAGCTGCGGGAATGTTTCGTTGAGCTTGTCCATCAGCTGGTAGCAGGCGGGAGTCTGTTTCAGCATTTGACTGCAGCGACCGTCGCCACCCATCACGACGTCGCGGTTGTAATCCCACTTGATGTAGTCGATGTCGTGTTCCTCAACCAGCGCGCTGATGTGCTCGAATAAATAGTCAAATACTTCCGGCAGGGCCAGGTTGAGCACCAACTGGTTGCGCGCCAGCGGTGTCTGATAGGGCGTCAGATGCAGTGCCCATTCAGGGTGCGCTCTATATAGATCGCTATCCGGGTTGACCATTTCGGGTTCGAACCACAGGCCAAACTGCATGCCGGCGTTACGGACATAGCTGACCAGCGGGCCCAGGCCGTCGGGGTAGACGGTTTTGTCGACGGTCCAGTCACCGAGTCCGGCGTTGTCTGATCGCCGTGCCTGAAACCAGCCGTCGTCTAGAATAAAACGCTCGGCGCCTATATTTTTTGCGGCATCGATCAGCGCATAGAGTTTGTTGATGTCGTGGTCGAAGTACAGCGCTTCCCAGCTGTTGGCGTGTACCGGTCTGGGGCTTCGAGTCCACTCGGGCAGCAGCTGCTGGCGTGCGTAGCGGTGCATGGCCTGACTGGCGGCATTCATGCCGGAGCTTCGTACCAGATACACCGCCGGTGTGGTGACTGCCTGGCCGGCGTCGAGTGTCAGTTCGGCGGTATCCAGTGCAATGCCGCATTGCAGATAGCATCTGCCGTCACTGAGTTGCTCAATGAGGGTTCGGTGGCTGCCGCTCCAGGCCAGTTGTGTCAGTAGGACATCGCCATTCTGCTCGCTGAAGCCGTGTTCACCTGTCACGCAACCCGGGTAGCTTTCGTGGCTGGTGCGTCCGCGATGGTTTTCCAGCTGCAGGGCCACCGGACCGATAGCGTTGCGTTGGGTTTGAAACTCCAGGCCCCAGCGGCCGTAGAGGGTCTGGCATTCGCGATGATTGTGTGGCAACGGCAGGGTGGCGCTGGCCAGATGATCAACGTGAAAAGGGCTGTCACCGGTGTTGCGCAGTTGTGTGTTGATAGAGAGCACGTCGCTTTCATGATGCAGTTCCAGTTGCACCGATACGGCGATCCCGGCGGCTTCGTCGTGCAGATCGATGTTGATGGAAAACTCGTCGGTACTGACAGACTGGCGTTGCAGGCAGTGCGCAAACGCGGCACCGTTGCGATGTCCGCGCAGGGCCGGCCTGCAATCGATGCCGCTGGATGCCTGCGGGAATAAAGACAGCGGCACGGCGGCGTCGAGTTTTGCCTGAGGCAGCGGCAGATCGGTGATCTGCGCCAGTGCAGCATCGTTGACACCATCCGGCAGCGCGCGACCAAACCAGGCGATGGCGGGTATATCGTGCTCGCCCTGTGCCAGCAGTAGCAGGGTCGTTGTGCCAGTGTCGAGTCGCCAGACGTGGGCTGTGTTCATACTGCTTCCTGCGGCCGATGCCACGGTGGGTTGTGGAGGCCGGTACTGGATCTGACGGCAGCTGGCACGCTGCCCGTCACCCACTGCGGTGTTGTCACCGAACGGCACGCTGATGCGAAGCAGGGGTCTGTGCGTTTTTTGATAATTGTGTTCAAGATCGTCCAGTGAAACAATGGCGGTGCGAAGCGATGGCTCCGGGAGGCTTCGCGGCACGCGATTTTGCCATACCTTTAGCAAGCCGTGGCGAATTTACAAGCGGGATTCCGGTTAGGGGCAATCGCTGGATTGCCTGATGCCTCTACAGTATGCCCGGTCAAATCTGCAACCTTGGGGAGTAATATTCATTGTCGAGTGTTGAACTGGTAAATGCCGTAAAACGTTTTGGCGACACCGAGGTCATTCACGGGATTTCGCTCGCCATTGAACAGGGCGACTTCGTCGTGTTTGTCGGTCCTTCCGGCTGTGGTAAGTCTACTCTGCTGCGCATGATCGCCGGTCTGGAAGATCTATCCGAAGGCGAGGTGCATATCGGCGAGCGCGACGTAACCGATATGGCCGCGGTTGATCGGGGTATCGCCATGGTGTTTCAATCCTACGCACTGTATCCGCACATGACCGTGGCTGAGAATATGGGCTTTGGTCTGAAAATGAACGGTGTCGCCAAAGAGGTGGTGGCGGAGAAAGTCGGTGCCGCTGCGGAAATTCTGCAGTTGCAGGCCTTACTCGACCGCAAACCGAAGAATCTTTCCGGCGGGCAGCGTCAGCGCGTGGCGATTGGTCGGGCTATTGTTCGCAACCCGGAGGTTTTTCTGTTTGACGAGCCCCTGTCAAACCTTGACGCCGAACTACGCGTGGAAATGCGTTTGCAGATAGCGCGGCTGCACAAAAGCCTCGATGCCACAATGATCTACGTGACGCACGATCAAGTCGAAGCGATGACGATGGCCGATAAAATAGTCGTGCTCAGAGGTGGCTACCTTGAGCAGATGGGCTCTCCACTGGAGCTCTACCAGCGGCCGCAGAATATATTTGTTGCCGGGTTTATCGGGTCGCCGAAAATGAATTTCCTCAAGGGCACACTGGACGACGCCAGTGCCACACAGGTTGCCGTGGTCCTTGACAATGCACAGCGTATTTCACTGCCGGTTAACGGTTCGTCGCTGACCGTCGGCGACGCGGTAACTATCGGTATCCGGCCGGAAGACATGCTCGATGATGGTGGCGATATCGCGGTCGATTTAAGCGTCGATGTTGTCGAGCGACTGGGTGGTAGCACTTTCCTGTATGGCACTTGCTGCAACACCCCGAATTTTGTCACGCAGCGTGCCGGTGCCGACATGACTCAGGTCGGTGATCAGGTCTCGCTGAACGTCAGCGCGGAGCGCGTCTATCTGTTTGACAGTCAGGGACTTGCTGTCGACCTGTCATGACGACGACGGCTGTTGGCGGGGTACATACCGCTAGCCCGCGGACGGAGTACGGTCTCTTTATCAAAGTGTCTGCCGCCGGGGTAGGGTCGGCTCAGGTTGTTTCAGCTGACTCAATATAAAAACCAAAATCAGCTAAGCAATGACAGGCGCTCGCCGTAATGATAGATACAACGAGCGCAATACTCTGAGGCCACTTTGGGCCTTGAGTGCGGTTTAGCCTTCCCCAGTGGGACCACGTGGTATGACGCAGTTTTTTATCGGGCGCCAGCCAATCCTGAATTCCGTCGGCGAAACGATCGCCTACGAGTTGTTGTTTCGCTCGAGTGAAAGCAACGCCTTTGATCCGTCGGTCGATGGAGATGCTGCGACCTCTCAGGTCCTGATAAATGCGGTTGCTGAACTGGGGTTAAACAAGATAGTCGGCGACAAGCTTGCGTTTGTGAATTTGACCAACCGGTTTCTTGAGCACCCGGAGTTGCTTGAGTTTCTGCCGCGAGAGCGCGTCGTGCTGGAGATTCTGGAGACGATCGAACTCAATGAGGCGGTGCTCAGAGGGGTTGAGAGATTGTCCCGCTCTCATTACACCCTGGCGCTTGATGACTATTGCCGCAGCGATGATCTGGCGGCGCTGCTCCCGCATGTACAGGTCGTCAAGTACGACATCACGCAATACAGTGAAGAAGAACTGTGCGGCATTGCCAGCCGGCGCAAAGGCAGTTTTCCGAAGCTGCTCGCCGAGCGCGTCGAAACGATTGAACAGTACACCTTCCTGCGTCAGGCGGGATGGGATTATTTTCAGGGCTATTTTTTCTCCAAGCCCGAAATCATGACCGGGCGAAAGATCCCTGCCAACAAAGGCACATTACTGCATCTGCTGGCGCAACTGAACAATGATGCGGTGACTATTGAAGAGATCGCCAACATCATGAGTCGAGAGGTCTCACTCGGTATACGGGCGCTGAGATATGTTAATTCACCACTGACCGGTCTGGTGCAGGAGGTGACATCAATCAAGCAGGCTGCTGTTTTATTAGGGCGGGAGACTATTCGGCACTGGGTGATTATGCTGCTGGTGGCAGATCTGAACGACAAGCCCATGGAGTTGGTGAACATGGCATTGATACGCGGGCGTTTTTGTCAGCTTGCGGCTCGTTCGGAGCGACTTGACGATGAATACACCTGCTTTACGGCGGGACTGCTGTCACTGGTTGATGTGATGATGAGTGCGAAAATGGAGGACGTGCTGGAAAATATCTCGGCAACACAAGAGCTGCGCAATATACTGATCGACGATCAGGGGCGTGCCAGCGAGCTGATACAAGCGGTGAAATTTATCGAGTGCAATCATGGGGTCGCTGAGTGCAGTGTGCCGATCAGTGACGCTTTGAATGACGCCTACATTGATGCCATTCAGTGGGCCAGCCTGACAACAAAAATAATCAACGCTTAGTCGCCGCTGCTACGGACCGAGCAGGTCTTCGAAGAACCAGGCGGCGAGTTCGTGGCGGCCTTTTAATGCTGATTTGCGGTAAACACTGGTCGCTTGCTGTCGCACTGTTTTCTCGTGCGTGCTGCGCAACACGGCTATCTCTTTAAAGCTCAGACCCTTTAGCAGGCCGATAGTAATTTCCTGTTCGCTGGCCGTGAGTTTCCATGCATCGAATTGCTTTTGCATAACATCGCGGTATTGGCGGCCGATCTCGTCGCTTCGATCATCGAGCTTTTGCAGCTGGCCTCTGGCAAGAGCCAGTTGTGCCTGTAGCGAGTTGATTGCTTTTGTTGCCTGCAGGTATTCCTGCAGCAGCATCGCGGCGATCAGTAGCGCCAGACATAACAGCGCCAGATCATCGAGCATCTGCAGCAGGGATTCTCCGTCATTGAATTCTGCCGCGATCTGCACTGCTGAGGCGGCCAGTACGATTAGCGTAAAGCCGCCGAACAGCATGCGCCTGAAACGACCGGGTTGTGTGTAGTCGCCGTCAGCCTGGTTGAATATATTCATAAATAAAACAATACATTGCCGGTGTATAGGACGTATGCCGGATGCCCGTGTCTGGCGTATGTCGGAGAGTTAACATCGCTGTTTGATACATAAGTCTGATGGTCGTTCAGTCCCCTGACGACGATGGTACAGAGGTGGCGTGATTTAACACCAGTACCTGCATTTTGCAGTCGGTATGTGACCGCAAAAGCCCGACCACGCCACAGGTTATCCAACCAGAGTTTATCTAACCTATGGGGACACAGTCTATGCGCATCGAGTATTCAACAGCGGCAATCTGCCAGGTTGCTTTGTATTGTATTTCAAAGTCGGGCATCGCTCTGCGTGAGCGGAGCCGCGCGCCCCGGTTACGGGCATGGGCGGCCAGCGTGTTGTTACTGCCGTTGCTACCGGCCTGTGAAAACTTTACGCCGCAACCGGTAAATTTCGGGCAGGAAGACATCATCACCGTCGGTGATCTGCACACGATAGAAATTGACGGCCGTGTTGTTTCATCGCTGCCGGCTAACGCGCAGCCGGTGGATTCTGCGACGGTTGCGCTCGGCAAGGTGCTGTTCTGGGATCCGATACTATCCGGTGACAGAGATGTCGCCTGCGCCACCTGCCACTTACCCGACAAGGCTTACACCGACGGTCTGGTGCAGAGTATTGGTGTTGGTGGCGTCGGGGTTGGTGTGGATCGAGTGGCCGGAGCGATTGGAACCGTCAAGCGCAATAGCCAGGGCCTGATCAATACGCGCTGGAACGGTATTAACGAACTGGGTGTGTTTGATGATCTGGAAGCGCCGATGTTCTGGGACAACCGCCTGCAGAGTCTGGAGTTGCAGGCGCTGGAACCGATTCGGGATCACAAGGAAATGCGTGGTGACCGATTTGCCAGGGATGAGATAGGTGCTGAGGTGATACGACGGTTGCGCGCAATTGATGATTACAGAATTCTGTTTGAGCAGGCATTTGGCACCACAGAGATTACGCTGTCAAAGCTCGGCCAGGCGATTGCGGCATTCGAAAAAACCCTGATCGCTAACAACAGCGCCTTCGATCGCTGGATGCGCGGTGACCAGGCGGCGATGACCGAAACGCAGCTGTCGGCCTTGCGGGAGTTTGTTGTGTCGGGCTGTGCCGACTGCCACAGCGGGCCGATGTTTTCAGATTTCCAGCTGCATGTGCTCGGTGTGGCTGATGCGCCCGGTTTGCCGGAGCCCGATAGTGGCGATGGTGCGTTTGCGTTTCGCACACCGACACTGCGGCAATTACAGTTTACCGCACCGTATTTCCACAATGGTCGTTTTACCCGATTGATTGATGCGGTGGAGTTTTACGATGACCGGACCCGTTCAGAGAATCCGCAGGTAGCAGACAGTGCGCTCGACCCGGAGCTCCGGGATCTGGCCGAGATGGATGATGGCCGTGCCGAATTTATTGTGCGTTTTCTGGAGACCTTAAACGATGAGGGCTTTGATCAGGTGATTCCGCTGTCGGTACCCAGCGGGTTGCCCCCGGGCGGACTCTGATTGCCGTAATGCCTATTGACAGTGCTGGCTGAATCCTCATAAATAACACCGTGTCAGTCAGGGTGAGGATGATGGGGATAACAATAACGCCGGTAGATCAGGCCAGTGCGGGGTTTGCCGCGCAGGTGGCCGGTATTGATATTGCGGCCGGGGTGTCACTGTCACAAGCGGCCGTGATCGAGGAGGCGATGGACCGCTATGGCGTGCTTATTTTTCGTGATCAGGTAATTGATGATCAACAGCAGTTTGCGTTCTCACAGTTGTTTGGCCCTATGGAGCAGGCCACCGGGGATATTGCGCAGAGCAGTGAACGGCGTTTGTCGATGAACATCAATGATATTTCAAACCTTGATAAATCCGGCAAAGTGCTGGCGCGGGATGATCGCAAGCGATTGTTCGGGCTGGGCAATATGTTATGGCACTCTGATAGTTCCTTTAAATCGATTCCGGCAAAGTATTCATTATTGTCAGGGCGGGTTGTACCGGAGCGTGGTGGCAATACCGAATTTGCCGATATGCGTGCCGCGTGGGAAGCGCTTGATCCTGAACTGCAAGACGAGTGTCGTGACCTGGTCTGCGAGCACAGTCAGTTGTATTCGCGCGCCAGTCTCGGGTTTGATAACTTTACCGATGAAGAAGTGAAAAAGTGGCAGCCGGTGTGGCAGCAACTGGTTAGAACGCACCCGGGCAGTGGTCGGCAATCGCTGTTTTTATCGTCGCATATCGGCGGTATTCGGGGTTGGCCGGTGCCTGAAGCCAGGATGTTCCTGCGTGACCTCACCGAGCATGCCACGCAGCCGCAGTTTGTCTATATTCATCGCTGGCGTCAGTGGGATCTGTTGATGTGGGACAACAGGGCGCTTATGCATCGCGCCCGGCGATACGATCATACCGTTGCCAGAGACTTGCATCGCACCACCGTCTCCGTTGGCGAAGCCGCCAGCGGCTGAGTCGCTTGCTGTGGTGTTTAAGTGAAGTTCTCAGTCACTGGCGGTGGTCGCCGTTAGCAGCTGTTACTTGCCGTATTGATCGGTCACGGTTGCAATTCACGCCAGGTGAGCCGGCCGTCGGCAAAGCTTGTGGTCATCGATAACGAGCTTGCTGCCGGGTTGGATTCGTTCTGCGAAAGGATCACGTCCATACTGCCGCCGGAGACTATCGTCGGTGATGCAAAAGGGTTAACGGTATTGCGAATGCCACCAAGGCTCGGGTCGTTTTGTCTGCCGTCACCGTTGAGGTCGAGTATGCCCGGGTCAAGCATTGATCCGTTAGCAGCATCCAGTATCATCAGCCAGCCTTGCTGATCAGGGACACACTCATTGCCAACCGGGATATGTGTACTGAAAATTACTTTGCCATCACGAAGAAGCGGTGAGGCCAGTACTTGTTCCCCGGTACTCAAATTATAACTGAGGTCCATATACCAGCCCTGATGTCTGCTCCAGTCTATTTGATGTTTGCTTGTGGTGCGAATTTCCGTCCAGCTGTCGTCAACGCCATCGTTGTCGGTGTCGTAGCCGTAGCTCTGTTCCAGAGTGATTGCCTGCTGCAGCATATTGCCCTGCGAAATTTTGCTCAGCTGGCTGGTGTCGGTGCCAGGGCCTTTGTCCCATATTGCATAGAAGCGATGGGCTGTATCGGCGGGTATTTGATCCGACGGCTCCAGATATTTACCGGTGCCAAAATACAACATAACGCCGTTCCCGGTCGGATGCGTGCCAACGCTCACGGCCGAGGTTATTGGCGCGGCATCGCCATTGCTGTCTACCGCGCGGTGCTTTACTTCGCCACGCGGCCACTGAGCGGCATCGGTAGCTGAGACATCAAAGTGATTAACACAGCCGTACAGATCACCGGCGTAAATTGAATCGACGATGTTATCACCGTCTATATCGATTGCGGTGGGCTCTGTCATGCTATTGGGCGTAGAAGAATGGCCCGTGCAATCGAGGGATGCGGAAAACAGTTTGCGGATCAGGCTACCGGTTTCTATATCTATAACTATCACTGATGCCCAGCCGCCACCACGCCGATAGCCAACATTGCGCGTACTGTTGTTGTAGCCATTGGCAATTATCGCGGCCCAGCGTCCGTTGTGCATGCGGGCGATAACGGGGTTTGAGTAGATGTAACCGATACCCCGGTCTTCGCGGTCGGTAAATTCCCACAATACTGTTGTGTCTGCGGTAGTTTCGTCGTTGGCAGCAGGTGTGGTCACATCCAGAGCGTAGAGTCCCTGACCACCGCGACCCATTGCACCGATCAGCACGGTTTTCCACGCCCCGTTGATAAATACATCTCCGGCCGTAGGGCTGGCATCAACATAGTATTTGTGCGAATAGTTAGGGTCTGAAAGCTCTGGTAGTTCGGCAAAGACCGGAGACGGAACATAGGCGAACAGCTCCCGACCGGTGCCGGCTGTCCAGTAGGTGTTGTTCCAAGTGCCGGCGTCGAAAGCATGCAGCATGCCGTCATTAGCGCCAACGTAGACCACGCGCTGGCGATCACGATGGAGCTTGCTGAAGGTGGAGTAGGGGGCGGCATTCTCGGCAGCCCCGGTACCCCAGTTGTCGGGATAGTGGCTGCCGGGCGGACCGACCAGAAGCGGGTTTGAATGGACGATATCACCGAGGGCGGCGGAACGTTTTCTAAAGCCGTCTATAGTGCCACCGCGCAGGTAGTTCAGCCGGTCAGAGCCACGGTTATCCTGCAGATCGGTAATCGGGTTTCGATTTAACGCCTGTACCTGTGCCGCGCTAAGCTCTGTGCTGTCCGGACTTGCTTCGTTGGCGGGCCATTGAAATGGTACGCCAGTCCTGGACTCCGGGTTATAGCTGATGATCTGCCGGGTGCCCGCTGTGATTTGCGCGCTCAGTGCTGCGCTGGCACTCCAGTCTTCAGAGCTGCTGATAACCCCGCTTTCACTGATAGCCTGTGAGACCAGATCTCCGGTCCATTTGCCGCTGGCAAAATCTGCGCGATAAATGCGGCTGTCTGTTTGCAGTGATCCTGAGCTGGTCGACACCGCGGTGGCAGCGCCTGCTTCTTCACTGATGCGATTAAATACCGAGCGCATGGTCTGCGCCATCCGGGAAGGGTCAGTCACCGGAAAATAGTTGTCGGGGGTACCATCACCGTTGGCATCCCATTCTGCTGTTTGCGGAATGCCATCGTTATTCTCATCGTTAAAGCCGCCCCACTTGGCTGCGTACCAGAGCGGTGATGGCAGTTGCTCCGCTGCCGGTGTTGAGCTTGGTGTAAACGTGAGCGTTGTTGCCAATGGCAAGGCAATGCCATCGTTCCATCCAGAGCCGGGAGTGGCTCCGGGGGGGACGTCGAGTTCAAAATCAACATCCTTGTTTTCATCGGTATCACTATCGCGCAATATTAAGTGCACGCCGTCGTTGGTGGATCCCGATACCGTAAAGCCCATGTGTTGAATGGCACAACCGGAGGCCGTCAAGCTCTCTGCATTGACTGTCACCGTGTTGCCGGACACACTGAAGCGGTACCTGGCCACGGCATCCATATCGTTGTCGGCACCCTGTTCCATATCCTCGAAAGACACACGGTAGCTGCCTGATGTGGCGTTTTTCTCTTCGACGGTAAACCCGACAATGGCGTTGGTGGGTTTATAGGTGGTGTTTCTTCCGCAGAAATTAACTGTTTTGGCAAATGGTGCGAAGCTGATTTTGCGATTGCCGACATCGACATCAATCGACGGTAACGGGCTGCCCAGCGCCAGGGTGAAATTTCCGACGGTTTGCTTACCCGGTGCATTTGGATGGATATCATTCTGATGACCGTAGTAGGCAACGCTGGGTGCATAGTAGCTTCCCTGGCGGTGTGGTGCTTCCGGCGACTGGCCTCTGATGTTGCGAAAGGTGGTCACATACTTAGGCGACGGAGAGCCGTCGGCAACACCGGCCACTTCACCGATAAACTTCAAGCCGGGAAGTGCGGGTTCGTGACCGGCGATAAAATCAGCCAGCACGCCGACATGTAGTCCGGGCAGTGCTGTACCGTTGAAGCTGGCAAAATCACTGCCTGGCAACTGGTCTCCATCGAACGATGGACTGGGGTCACTGATCACCAGTTGATAAGCGCCTGAACACTGTGCATAGGGTTTGTCGGTAGAGTAGGGGTCGTCCCATGTGGCAGCACTTAAGCCGATTTGCTGATCCATGCCGCCATCGGTGAAAAAATCCGGTGTCGGCGTCTGGATTCCGGAGATATAGCGCATGCCCTCGTACATCATTTCGGCGACCGGGTTGCCCCAGGCGCGACACTCTCCGTTGACAAACGGCCGGTTGGTTATCCACCCGCAATCCTGTTGCACGGTGTTACTGCGGTAGTCGTTCGGTATTCGCAGTGCGTCAAGCGCGGTCACGATACCGGGGTTGCGCGTAAACACGCCGGTAGCGGGGTCGACTTCGTTCTGACCGAAAGACACCATCGGCTGGCGCAGCACACCGCCCTGCAGGTTATTTTCATACGAGCCGGTCAGCAGACTGAAATACATGGAGTCGTTTTCGCCGTACTCATGCAGCAGGCCAACCGGCTTGTAGCCACCCTCCGGATATTGCTGACAGGAGGCCTCTAGAAAACCGCTCTTGCAGACTTCGACATCAAGGATAATCTCGCGGCTGGCCCAGCCATCTCCCTGTGATCGCTCTTTGTCTACCCATTCCCATATATTGGCTGTGGTGTTTTCCCGGACTCGTAAGTACGGAACATCGTTTTTCCACACATTGCTGGTGGACAACAGATGTCTGGTTCCGGCGGTAGGTTGCGCCAGCGGTGAATAGTCCGATATCTGAAAGCCGTCGACGGCAACCGAGTTGTATTCTATCCCCCAGGTGTGATTCTCCCACGGCACAAAAGCCCGCCGCAATAGTGTTTGGCCGGGCGTGTCGACCAGACGTTTACCACCATATAGAGCCCTTAACATGACGTCCATGCGTGTCATTGACAGAAAATTCAGAAAGTCGCCGCTCCAGGCATCGTGTGTGCATTTTTTGTTGTTGGCGTTACTGGTCGCCTCCAGGTGCCGGCCATTCAGGCTTTGATAGCAGAATCCTGAATCAAAATAACCGAAGTAGTCTATTTCGTCCGGTTTATAGCGAATATCCAGAACGCCATCAGAGTTAATGTCCTCGTAGGAAGGGTAGGCTTCGAAGAATAGCTTGTTGTCGCGCTCCATTATCAATTGCACGAGTGCTGTTTTACTGCCACTTATAAACAGCGGAGTTTCAGCCAGGTTGAGTTCTGCGCTCAGTAGAGTTTGCGGGCCTGAGGCGATACCGAGCAGCAAGGCAACCGCCACCGTGGTGTTGATTCGCCCACAGCGATTGTTCACTGGTGATCGACGTGATCGCGTCGAAAAGATGGCTTTCACTAAACTATAGGCGTCAATAATATTTCTACTGCCCCTGGCTTTGGTGATCCAGGTAACAACCTTTTGGTTACTGCGTCAATGGTTTTACGAACGATCCATGTAGTCCTTCAGATATGGTTTGCTCCGCCGTATGCTGTGGACAAGGATGTCGACTTAAGTTGCGGTTGTACACAGCACATGACAAGCCAGTGCAACCTATAGTTTCGCGATAGGCATCACGGAACTGAAACCGAGCTAGTTTACGGGGAAATTCATGAAGTACCTGCCTCTGCCTTTGGAAGCACAGTTGAAAGGTTATAGTCTGCTGGAGCTGATGGTTGTTCTGGCAATTGTGTCGATTTTAGTTCTGATTGCAGGGCAGACTTTTCCTGTCTGGATGGGTAATGCACAAACCCGCGATGCGTCTGATAGTTTTCGTTCTTCGCTATCCTTTGCACGCAGTGAGTCGATTACTCATGGCGGAAATGTCCGGCTGTGCGGCAGTCGTGATGGTGTCAATTGTGCGGACTCATTAGACGATGGCTGGCTTGTCTACCATGACGCCGACGGAGATCTGTTGTTGTCTGCTTCTGATCGGGTGTTGCTGTGGCAGGAGCAGGATCATCGCGGTGTGGCTGTTGCTGCTGTCGATGCAGGTGGGACCACGGCTTCGGGCGTTGGATTCAATTATCGTGGCTATCCGACTGCGGGTTTAACGGTTAGTTTGGTACGCGGTGTAGTTAGTCGGCGATTCGTTTTACATGGCACTGGCCGAGTTGAACGATTGTGAATAAATATTGCTCTCTGCAACAACACCGACGGCCAATCAGGCCCGGCTGCCAGGCGGGGGTAGGCTTGATAGAAGTTATGATTGCGCTGTTTGTACTTGCCTTTGGTGCATTGGCTATCGCCAATCTGCAAACCAGTGCATTGGTCGCAACGCACCATTCATCGTCGCACTTTGCGCTTAATTCCATTGGCAGTGAAATACTGGAGCATTTGAAGGCAGATGCAGCTGAAGCTGCTGCGGGTTCGTATAACACGGACTATGCGCAATTGGCGGTCGATGCGTCAGCGCCACGGGCGGCGGAGATTAATCGATGGAAAAGCCGTGTCGCGTCTGCTTTGGGGGCTGGTGCCACCCGGATCAACTGTTCGGCGACAAATTGTGCGGTTTCTCTACGCTGGGACGAGCAAATAGGCAGTGGTTCGGGGCAGCAGTTCTATAACGTGAATGTCCCCCTGGGCGGAACCTGATATGGCACTGATACGCTGTCGCGGATTTAGTTTGATCGAGGTGATGATCAGTATATTGATCGGCAGTCTGGTGATGGCGGCAGCGACGGGTATGATTCGAACCAGCGCACTGACGCGTGGCATTGTCAGCAGCAACGCTGAGCTGCAGCAGGAGGCTTTCTTTGCCACCCATGCACTGCGCCAGCAACTGGCGCAGATCGGCTACCGCAGCATCGACCGGGCGGGAATCGCCGGACGAACCCTGCCGATTGCAAGCCCCGAAAGGACCTTTCCCGCAGTAAGCGGAGTGTGGGAGGAGGGACAAACGCTTCGCGCAGCCGGTAACTCGCTATGGTATCGATTCGACGGCGCATCAGCGGCCGACGGTTCTGCCGACGGTAGTATTTATGATTGCCTTGGAAACGCGTTGCCGTTTGGTGTTGCCTATGAAGTACAGCTGTCGCTGCAGGCGAATCAACTGGTCTGCACCGTGGGTGCGGACTCTCTGGCACTGGTGGGGTCTGCCAATGGAACGCAAGTAGAGCAACTGGAGTTTTCACTTGGCGTTGATACCGATGGCGACAACGGTATTGATCTCAACGTCGCCGCCTCTGCAGCGACCGCCGCCGAGTTGCGCGATGCCCGGCATATTATGGTTCGTATGCTGCTTGCATCACCGGACAATGTACTAAGCCACAATCAGACTTATCGCTATCAGGGCGTTGATGTCACAGCCACTGACCGGCGAGTCAGAAACGAGGTAGTCGTGTCTGTCGGACTGAGGAACCAACCATGACTCAATTGAACAGCGCGGCAGGCATGAAGGCGCAGCGTGGCTACACACTGGTATCGGTGCTGGTGATCGTGTTGATCGTGGGGATAATGGCCACCGGTAGTATGGAGCTTGGGCACCTGTCCGAGAAAGTGGCTGGTGATGCGATCCAGCGTGATCGTGCATTTCAGGCGGCGGACGGCGGTGTGACTCTGGCGCAATTGGATATTCCGTTAATGCTGCGCCGGCGCCTGGTGGCAGATAGCCGGGCCAGTGAAGGGGTGTTCAGCTTTAACTCACAGGGACAAAAGTGGTGGCGATCTGACACCTATACCGGTGAGCATTACGCGGACGGCAATGCGGTGCTGGGCGTGGTGATGCCACCTAGATATATCTATGAAGAACTGGGTCGCTACATCACCGACGGCGGTACCGGGGTTACCGGTCTGGATATCGGCAGTGCCGCCTACGGGCGTCGAAGCCGTGGTGGCCGTGATGTGGTGCTGTATCGGATCGAGTCACATGGCCGCGGTAGTTTTAACGAGGTCCAGAGTGTTGTCGAGGCCGTGGTGGCTTACTCCTACTAGTGGGTATCAAAGCAGGTGATCGGTAGTTATGGTTAGTCCCCGAGTTTCACAACCACTACGCAGTAGCGGCTTTAGTCTGGTTGAGCTGATGATAGTAATAGCCATTGTCGGAATATTGAGCCAACTGGTGATACCGGGATATTTGCAGCAGTTGAGTAAGGTCCGCCGCGCCGATGCGCATCACCTGCTTCTGTCCAACGCGCAGATATTGCAGCGATGTCTGACGCTGGCGGGCACTTACAATGGTGGCTGTGGCGTGGTTACCGCATCGCGGGATGGCTATTACGCATTGACCACATCGCTGACCGAGCGAAGCTATACGCTGACCGCTACTCCGGTGGCGAACGAGGCGCAGGCCAGCGACGATGCGTGTAAATCTCTTACTCTGACTAACGTCGGTCACAAAGGGGCCACCGGGTCTGATCCCGATGCATGCTGGTAACGTGGTGGATAGCACTGGCGGGCATCGCCCGGGTAAAATAACCGCAAGTCATGGCGGGTTGTTCTGCACGCATTGCGCTTTGAGATTACACTTGCGGGTATTTGGATACATGCATGACCATAACGTTATTGGGTATTCCGCAGGACAATAACTCAAGTTACCTGGCCGGGCCGGCACTTGCCCCGGATCGCATTCGCGAGGCAATCTACTGCGACAGTGCAAACCTGTTTACTGAGTCCGGTCACGATCTGGGAGACGCATCACTGTGGTCTGATGCCGCTAACGTTGCACTGGAGGGTTTAGCCGGGCAGGCCGCTTTTGATCAGATCAGGACAACGGTTTCAGGCCTGCTTGCTGCGGGCAACCGGGTTGTCAGTCTGGGGGGGGACCACTCAGTGACTTATCCGGTTGTATCGGCCTATGCGGAGCATTTTGGCGGCATCAGTCTCTTGCACATTGATGCACACCCCGATCTCTATGAATCAATGCAGGGTAATCCGTTTAGCCATGCGTCGCCATTTGCGCGGCTGATGGAGACCGGCCGTATTACCCGCCTGGTACAGGTAGGTATTCGCACACTGAACCTACACCAGCGTGAGCAGGCGGCCCGCTATGGCGTAGAGATCCATGAAATGCGAGACCTCAGCGGCGTAGACGCTATTGCGTTTGACGGGCCGGTCTATTTGTCGTTTGATCTAGATGCGCTTGATCCGGCGTTTGCTCCGGGGGTTTCTCATTTTGAGCCGGGCGGCTTAACCACCCGGCAGGCGATCAATCTGATCCAGTCATTCAAAGGTCAGTTGGTCGGCGCCGATCTGGTCGAGCTGAATCCGCTGCGTGACAGTAACGGCATGAGTGCTATGGTGGCGGCGAAACTGACAAAAGAGCTTATCGGGCGACTGCTTGACAGCTGATTGTGTGTTGTTTAAACACACGCGCTGGCATCTGCTGGCAGGGTTCAGGTAACACTGCATGTCGTATTCTATGCAGAATTGCTTCAACGAAGACGGTCTGTGTGCAACGCCACCGTGTATTTTGCAAAGATTTGATCCTCTGCGCTTTCTTCAAAAACAACTAGTCTGTAGACTGCGCCTCCCTGTGCTCCCTTCCATCCGGACCCCTCTTTGATATCCACTGCAAACATCACCATGCAATTTGGCGCTGAGCCATTGTTTGAAAATATTTCCGCTAAGTTTGATAACGGCAACCGCTACGGTTTGATCGGTGCGAATGGCTGTGGGAAGTCGACGCTGATGAAAATCATGAGCGGTGAGCTTGCGCCAAGCTCGGGTAATGTGTCGATTACACCGGGCGAAAAGATGGGGACTCTGAGCCAGGATCAGTTCGCTTTCGAAGCGTATAGCGTTATTGATACGGTGATCATGGGCGATAAAGCGCTGTGGGCGGTCAAGTGCGAGCGCGAGCGTATCTACGGGTTGCCCGAGATGTCTGACGCCGATGGCATTAAGGTGGGAAACCTGGAGGCTGAGTTCGCCGAAATGGATGGCTATACGGCAGAGAGTCGTGCGGGGGATATCCTGCTGGACGCCGGTATTGAGGAGGCATTGCATTTTAGTCTGATGAGTGAGGTGGCCCCCGGGCGTAAGCTGCGGGTGTTGCTTGCGCAGGCGTTGTTCGCTAACCCCGATATTCTGTTGCTTGATGAGCCAACCAATAACCTTGATATTGACACCATTGGCTGGTTGCACACCGAGCTCAACAAGCGAACCTGCACCATGGTGATCATTTCCCACGACCGGCACTTTTTAAATTCGGTCTGCACCCATATGGCTGATATTGATTACGGTGAGCTACGGATCTACCCCGGCAACTATGAGTTTTTTCTTGCTCAGTCAAGCCTGATACGCGAGCAGCTGCTATCGGGCAACAGCAAAAAGGCGGCGGAAATCGAAGAGCTGCAGGACTTCGTCAACCGCTTCGGGGCAAATGCTTCTAAAGCAAAACAGGCCAGTTCACGCGCTAAAAAGATGGATAAAATCAAGCTCGATGATGTTAAGTCGTCGAGCCGCAGGACACCCTCACTGCGTTTTACCCAGCACCGCAAATTACACCGCAATGCTCTGGTGCTGGAAGAACTATCCCATGGCTATAACGACGATACTCTGTTTACCAGTGATGATGTGATTCTCGAGGCGGGAACCCGTTGGGCGGTGCTCGGGGAAAACGGTGTCGGTAAAACCACTTTCCTTCGCTGCATTCTCGATCAGATCACTCCGAGCGCAGGGCAATTCAAGTGGTCGGAAAACGCTGTGGTTGGCTATTGCCCGCAAGACAACACACAGGACTTCGATACCGACCTTACGCTGTTTGACTGGCTGGGGCAGTGGCGCCCGCCCAAGTATGATGACCTGATGGTGCGTGGGTTGCTCGGGCGGTTGTTATTTACCGAAGACGATTTCCTGAAAAAAGCCAGAGTTTGTTCGGGGGGTGAGAAAAACCGCCTGTTGTTTGGCAAGCTGATGATGCAGGATTCCAATGTATTGATTCTGGATGAGCCGACCAATCACATGGATATGGAAGCCATTCAGGCGCTGAACAATGCGCTGTTAGAGTACGAAGGTACACTGATTTTTGTCAGCCACGATCGTGAGTTTGTCTCGACGCTGGCCAACCGTATACTGGAAATAAAAGACAACCGGATGACAGCTTTCGAAGGGACTTACGACGAATTCCGACAGAGCAAGGGGCTGGTATGAGCAAAGAAAGTATTCACAGGAACAACCCGCTGCAGGGGGTTGGCTTGAAACAGGTGCTGGAGGAACTAGTCACTTATTATGGCTTCGATATTCTCTATGCGTACTTGAACATGAACTGCTTTAAGTCTAACCCGAGTATTGCCGCCTGCACAAAATTTCTAAAAAAAACCGAATGGGCGCGTGAAAAAGTCGAAATATTTTATTTGTATCAGTATAAAAATCTGCCCAAAGTATCCTCGGAGCAGTTTACCGTAGCGCCACGGGAGCGCATTGTACCTGCACACCACAAGCCGGGAGAGCCTGCCATATTGAGTATCGAAGACGGTGAACAGTTGCGACACAAGCGGGAGAAAAACGTCGCCAGTCGCAATAGCCACGCAGGCAAAAATCATCAATCGAGCCGGCAGTACAACCATCGACGCAGTACGGGCACGTCCCGCTTCGCTGACAATCATCGTGGCGACGAGTCCAGCGATACCGATGAGAGTGATTCGCACAGTGGCGGTGGCGCATCGGTTGAAGACAGTAAGTCTGCCCCGGCAATTGACCCGTGGGGTTTTTATAAAGAGAAGCAGTAAGCGACAGCCTAATCGACTACACCGCGCTATGGTGTGAGCGGCTGCAACGATAGGCTCTACTGCCAGCCACTCAATGGTGCTATCACCTGATAAGGGCCGGGACAGGCAGGCTGACACCCCGCCAACCGCACGTTAACAGACCGTCCGGCGTTGAAACAGCGGCCGCTGCGCAGTATAACTGTGAGTACCAGCGAAGACCGCTGATCGATTGCTTTCACGGTGTAACGCGAACACCGCCGACCGGCAGTATTTCCACTAAAACAGGGCTTCATTCATGAGATACCTTCACACTATGCTGCGAGTCAGCAATCTGGAATCAGCGTTGACCTTCTGGCGCGACCAACTCGGCATGGTCGAGACCAATCGCATCGAAAACGAAGGCGGTCGCTTTACCTTGGTGTTTCTGGCGGCGAAAGAAGACGAAGTACGCGGCAAAGAAGAAAAAGCACCGCTGCTGGAGCTGACCTATAACTGGCCTGAAGAAGGATCAGAGGCGGAAGTCTATACCGACGGTCGCTCTTTCGGGCACCTTGCTTTTGTGGTTGATGATATCTATGAGACCTGTCAGCGTCTTGCCGATGCCGGAGTAGTGATAAACAGGCCACCACGCGACGGGCACATGGCTTTTGTGCGATCACCGGATAACCAGTCAATTGAACTGTTACAAAAAGGCGGGTCTCTGGCGCCCAAGGCGCCCTGGGACAGCATGCCGAATGTGGGTCACTGGTAAGTCTTTCAGTCTGTTGTGGTACTTATTGCCCGGTGTTGACAGGGGCCAGACAGTAACGCTGTAAAGCCGTGGCCGGCACTGATGCCAGAGACCAGCCCCGACGACAGGGCGGCTAGTAAAACCCGGGCGGGCGGTCTATTGCTGCAGTGCCTTTGCCGGATAAGCAATGGTCTGCAGGTTACTTGTGGGTATTTGCTCAATAGCACCGACGACTGCACGTGCCAGTTCGCGGCCTGCCAGATTGATATCCTCGTGTATGGTGATAATCTGCGGTCGTATTATCGGCAGAATGTTCACGCTCTGCTTCGAGATAATATCAACGTCTTTACCGATGATAAGTCCGGCTGCTTCGATACCGGAGCACAGGGCAATAGTCGACCCGCCACTGAACGATATGACGCTGTCCGGCCTGTCCTGTCTGGAGAAAATCTCGCGGGTTCGTGTTTCTATGGTATCCAGAGAGTCGTCGATAGTGATGTCGAAACCGGTCCGCGGTTCCAGCTGGTGACTTAGCAGAGTGTCTCTATAGCCGGCCATTGTGTGGTGGTAAAAGGTCAGTGTGTCGGGTGGGCCCAGCAGTGCTATGCGTGTGCGTCGCTTGGCGACCAGGCGGTTCACTGCATCTTCGGTGAATTTTTCATTGTCAAAATCATGGTAGGGGTGACTGTCCTCAAGCAGCGTTCTGCCATGTGTGGCAAAGGGTACGCGCCGCTTCTGCAAATACCGCACGCGCTCGTCGTGCGGTTCGGTGCGGGATAATATAATGCCGTCTGCCTCGCGGTGCTCGTAGATATAGCGCACGACATCAAGCGGACTGGTGTTTAGTGAGTACGGCGTAATGGTGAGATGATAGGGCGTCGCGCTCAGTCCTTCGGACAGGCCGCGTACCATGTGCGATGTCAGCCCCATCACTTCTTCGTTCATGTTGAGGACCAGGCTGATGACATTGGTTTTGCCGGTGCGCAGACCGACGCCGGCACGGTTGGGAATGTAGCCGATTCTCTCTGCCACTTCACGCACGCGCTGCTTGGTTTTTTCACCGATGTCGGGGGCGTCTTTCAGTGCGCGCGAAACCGTCGTGGTGCCAAGTTCAGTGATCGAAGCGATGGTTTTAAGGGTAGGGCGCGCGCTGCCGCTGGCTGCCGGTTTGCTGTGACGAGCGATTTTTCTGTCCATGTTTTTTTGTCCAACCGCTGTCTGACGGTGCCGGGAACAAGTATTTAGCGCTTGTGCCGGCAAGGTTGGAGTGGTTAAATGCGAGCTACTGTAACGTTACAGTTTTCTGGAGGAGACAACAACCGATGACGCTTAAAAATAAACTGACCGCATTGACCGTGGCGCTGACCGCCGCACTTGCGGGTTCTGTGCACGCTACCGATCTCGAAGTGACACACTGGTGGACATCCGGTGGCGAGGCGGCCGCCGTGAAAGTATTTGCCGATCAATTCAATAAGGGCGGTGATAACTGGGTTGACGGCGCTATCGCCGGCTCAGGCGGTGTTGCACGGCCGATTATTATCAGTCGAATTCTAGGCGGCAAACCAATGGGGGCGACTCAGCTTAATCACGGCCGGCAGGCCGAAGAGCTGGTTGAAGAAGGCCTGATGCTTGATCTGACCGAGCTGGCAGAAAAAGAAGGCTGGAAAGATCTTGTCCGTCCATCCTCACTTATTGAAAGCTGTACCCTTGATGGAAAAATCTATTGTGTACCGGTGAACATCCACAGCTTTCAGTGGATGTGGACCAGCCTCGACGCCTATAAAAAAGCCGGCATCGACGCCCCGGAGACCTGGCACGACTTCGTCGCCAGCGCGCCAAAACTCAGAGAAGCGGGAATCACCCCTCTGGCCGTGGGCAACCAGCCCTGGCAGACAAACGGAATGTTTGGTGTGATCCAGATGGGGCTCGGTGGTATCGATCTCTATCGCTCAGCGATGGTTGAGCGCAACAGCGACGCACTGCGTGGCGAAAAAATGGCCGAAATCTGGAGCGCTTTCTCCGATGCACGTGAGCTGGATGACCCGCAAAACAGCGTACAGAACTGGAACGATGCTACCAACCAGGTGATCACCGCAAAAGCCGGTGCGCAGATCATGGGCGACTGGGCGCAGGGTGAATTCCAGGTTGCCGGTCAAACAGCCGGTGTGGAATACGACTGCCTGCCGGGCCTGGGTATTGTCCCGGCGCTGGATACCGGTGGTGATGCCTTCTATTTTCCTAAACAGGACGATGAAGAAGTCACTGCCGCGCAGATGCGTATGGCATCGATGATGATGAGCAAAGAAGCGCAGGTCGGGTTTAACCTGGCTAAAGGGTCTTTGCCGGTACGTGCCGATGTCGATCTGGCAGCCGCCAACGGTTGCATGAAAAAAGGTCTGGCTATTCTCGAAGATCCCAACAACATCGTGCCTGCCGGAGTCCAGTTGTGGTCAGCGGACACCGATGGCCAGCTCAACGATCTGCTGGTTGAGTTCTGGAATGACTCAAGCATGTCAGCTGCTGATGCACACGATGCATGGGCAACAATCATTGAAGAAGCCGATTAAGGCTAAGCGTGTGTGGTGATGTACTGCGAGGTGACACCGCCCGGTGTCACCTCACTGAGTTGTCTGCGGTTGATGCAGGCAGCTACCACACAACCTGCCGGTATAAGTGTGTCCATTGAACTCCGCTAACAGCGCGCCGCCGAAGCGACGCCACCCTCTGCTGCGTAACCTGACAGCCAAGCTTGCTGCGACCCCGATGATAGCCACAGCGCTGTTTATTTTTGTCGGGTGCTCGCTGTGGTCGGTGCTGTATTCGTTCACGTCTTCCAAGTCGCTGCCACGCGAACGCTTTGTCGGTCTTAAGCAATATGATCGCTTGTTTGATTCATCGCGCTGGATGGAATCTATGGAGAACATCGCCATCTATGGCCTGTGTGCCCTGGTATTTTCACTGGGCGTGGGTTTTCTGCTGGCGGTGGCCATGGATCAGAAAATTCGATTCGAAAATACTTTTCGCACTATTTTTCTCTACCCGTTTGCGCTGAGCTTTATTGTTACCGGACTGGTTTGGCAGTGGGTGCTGAACGCCGATTTCGGTATTCAGCAGGTTATTCGGGATATTGGCTTTACCACCTTTGAATTTAATCTGCTGGCCAGTCGCGAGTATTCGATCTACGCGCTGGTTATTGCCGGGCTGTGGCAAGGTACCGGTTTTGTGATGGCATTAATGCTGGCGGGTTTGCGCAGTATCGATCAGGAGATCTGGAAAGCGTCCAGAGTTGATGGCATTCCTGCCTGGCGTACCTATCTATTTATTGTTATCCCGATGATGCGGCCGGTGTTTATCACAACGCTTGTGATTATCGCCTCCGGTATTGTCAAGGTTTATGATCTGGTCGTCGCGCTGACCGGCGGTGGACCGGGAATTTCATCGGAAATGCCGGCTAAATATGTATACGACTATATGTTTGGTCGCGCTAACCTGGGCCAGGCACTGGCGGCCTCCACCGTGATGTTATCGACAGTACTTATTATATTAATTCCGTGGGCCTACCTGGAATTCAGTGAAAAAAAGGGCGACTCTCATGCTTGAAGCCGGCCCGCACGGAACCAAACCCCGACGCATCGTCTCGCCGCACAACATAATGTTGTACGGTTTTTTGATTGTCGCGGCGTTGTACTGGTTGCTGCCGTTGTACGTGATGGTGGTTACTTCACTAAAGGGCATGCCGGAGATACGGCTGGGCAATATCTTTGCACCACCGGTTGAAGTCACATTTGCGCCCTGGGCCAAGGCCTGGGACTCTGCCTGTACCGGCTTGTACTGCGAGGGCTTGAAGGTCGGCTTCTGGAACAGCATTCGAATTCTGGTACCGAGCGTGGTGATATCAATTGTCATTGCATCGGTAAATGGCTATGCCTTGTCGTTCTGGCGGTTCAAAGGGTCGGAGGTGTTTTTTACTATTTTGATCTTCGGTGCGTTTATACCGTATCAGGTGCTGATTTATCCGCTGGTGATTATTCTGCGTGAACTCGGTTTGTTTTCAACGCTCGGTGGCGTGATTCTGGTGCACACTATCTTTGGTATGCCTATTCTGACGCTACTGTTTAGAAACTATTTTGCCAGTGTGCCGGTAGAGCTGTTTAAGGCCGCACGTGTCGATGGTGCCGGGTTCTGGCGGATTTTTTTTCAGATCATGCTGCCGATGTCATTGCCGATTTTTGTGGTCGCTATCATTCTGCAGGTCACCGGTATCTGGAACGACTTTCTCTTCGGGGTAATCTATGCCGGAACGCGTAATTTCCCAATGACCGTGCAGCTGAACAATATCGTTAACTCGACGCAGGGGGTGAAAGAATACAACGTCAATATGGCGGCCACTCTGCTCACAGGGGCGTTACCTTTGATCGTTTATTTTATATCAGGCAAGCTGTTTGTTCGTGGCATTGCCGCCGGGGCGGTGAAGGGATGAGCAGTGTTGTTATAAATGAGTTGTCGTTGAACTTCGGCAATGTAGAAGTCTTGAAATCGCTCAACCTTGATGTCGCCGAAGGTGAGTTTCTGGTGCTGCTGGGTCCGTCCGGCTGCGGCAAGTCGACGCTGCTAAACTGCATTGCAGGTCTGCTCGATGTCTCGGCAGGGCAGGTGATTATCAATGGGATCAACGTCACCTGGGAGGAACCCAAAGACCGTGGCATTGGCATGGTCTTTCAGTCATATGCACTCTATCCGCAGATGACGGTGGAAAAAAATCTGTCGTTTGGTTTGCGCGTTGCCGGCCTGCCTCGAAAAGAGATTCGCGACCGGGTGGATCGTGCAGCAGAGATTCTGCAGATTGGTGCATTGCTTAAACGCAAGCCGGGGGCATTGTCCGGTGGGCAGCGCCAGCGCGTCGCTATCGGCCGCGCATTGGTCCGCGATGTTGATGTGTTTCTGTTTGACGAGCCACTGTCGAACCTTGACGCCAAACTGCGCACCGACCTGCGCGTTGAATTAAAACGCCTGCACCAGCGCCTCGGCAATACCATGATCTATGTCACCCACGACCAGATAGAAGCGCTGACACTGGCGGATCGAATCGCCATTATGAAAGACGGCTTGATCCAGCAGCTCGACACACCGCTGGGTATTTACAATAGACCGGAAAATCGCTTTGTGGCAGGCTTTATCGGGTCACCGGGTATGAACTTCATGCAGGGCCTGCTGGAGTGCAGCGACGACCAATGGCAATTCAGTACAGAGGGCCTGACGATGTCTTTGCAGGACTACCAGTTTACCCGTGAGCCTGTGCAGGGCACGCCGGTCGAATTCGGTATTCGTCCCGAACATATACTGATTGGCGATAATGCCGCCTCGCAGCCCATCCAGAGCGTCATAGACATAGAACTGATCGAGCCGATGGGGGCGGATACGGTTGTCTGGAGTAAGCTCGGTGGCAGCAGTTTTACCTTAAGGGTTGACTCAGAGGCGGTACTGAGCAAGGACCAGAGTTTACCGGTTGGCTTTAGCGCGGCGCGTGCTTCTATTTTTTCGAGCGCTGATGGATTGCGCGTGTAGTCGTCCCGGCCTGGTGCATCCGATTATTTAATTTAAAGATTACGACCCATGAAAAATCTATCGTTTCAGCTATTCAGTGCCCGCAATACTCCTCTGGCAGAGGCGCTTGAAATTGTCGCGAGCGCCGGTTACACCTCTGTCGAAGCCTACCGCGATAACCTGACTGATCCCGATGAGTTTAAAAAACTGCTCGCAGCCAACAAACTGCATTGTGCTTCGGTGCACGTGGGGCGCGATGAACTGAAAAATAACATGCCACAGACACTCGACATGGCCGCGCAGTTTGGCGTCAGGCAGATTGTCTGCCCCTACCTGCTACCGGAAGCCAGACCCACCGATAGCAATGGCTGGCAACTGCTGGCAGAGGAGATGGCAGGGTACTGCCAGCAGATAAATGCGGCAGGTCTGCCGTTTGCCTGGCATAACCATGACTTTGAATTCGTCAGAACCGCTGACGGCGTTCTGCCGATACGCCTGTTGCTTGATGCCGCCGTTGATCTGCAATGGGAGATCGATCTAGGCTGGATACAAAGAGCCGGGGAAGATCCGGCCTCCTGGCTTCGAACCTACGCTGATCGAATCAGTTCTGTTCACCTGAAAGACCTGGCCGCCGTCGGTGACTGCCTTGATGAAGATGGCTGGGCCGATGTCGGGCACGGGGTACTGGACTGGAGTGCCATACAGTCGGAGCTAAAATCTGTTAACACTGATCTGTACGTGGTAGAGCACGACAACCCTTCAGATCTGCAGCGCTTTGCACAAAGGACTATCGCCACTATCAGTGGTTGGGAGTAGGCGGATGAACGTTGGTATTATTGGATGTGGGAATATATCGACCGCCTATCTTAAGCTGGCGCCGATGTTTGCGGGGTTCAAAATCACCGCCTGTGCCGATCTTAATCCCGAGGCGGCCGCCGCACAGGCCGCAGAGTTTGGTTGTGACGCACTGTCTATAGACGACCTGCTGGCCGACTCTTCAATCGGGTTGATTATCAATCTGACGGTGCCGGATGCACATTTTGAAGTGTCTGCCAGTGCGCTGCGAGCGGGCAAGCATGTCTATAGTGAAAAGCCATTTGTATTGTCCGTCGACGAGGGCCGGGAGCTGTTAAAAATAGCCAGTGACCTTGGTCTGCGGGTTGGCTCGGCACCCGATACTTTTCTGGGGGGATCGCATCAGGCGGCGAGGCAATGCATTGATGCCGGAACCATCGGTGATATTGTTGGCGGCAGTTGCTGTTTCCAATCCCACGGGATGGAAAACTGGCATCCGGACCCGACCTTTTTCTTTCAGCCCGGCGGTGGACCGGTGCTTGATATGGGGGCTTATTATGTCAGCAACCTGGTGCAGTTTCTGGGGCCTGTCAAGCGGGTGGTTGCGATGTCCGGGCGTCCGTTTGCCACCCGTACCGTCACCAGCGAGCCAAATCCCGGTGCGGTTATAGAAGTCAATGTTGATACCTCGGTGCGGGCCATACTCGAGTTTCATCAGGGGGCGCAGGTGTCGTTCTCCGTCAGCTGGGACGTCTGGTCACACGAGCACAACCACATGGAATTGTACGGCACCGGGAGCACAATCTATGTGCCGGACCCGAACCGCTTCGGTGAACCGGTCCGGCTCAACAACGGCGAGGACGAAACACAGATAGAACCATTGCAAGTGGTTGGTGCTGCCAACTTTGAGGACTTGAGCGGCGAGATAATAGCCAATTACCGTGGTGTCGGGCTGGCGGATATGGTCGCCGCTATTCAGCAGGACCGGCCGCATCGATGCAATGGTGAACTGGCATTGCATGTGATCGATGTGCTGACGTCCATGATGCAGTCGGCCGGGACCGGTGAGTTTGTCACATTAAGCACCCGCTGTGAGCGTCCGGCGATGCTCGATGACACCGCTGCGGCGGCACTAATGGCGTAACAGTATCGCATTTGCTTTTGTATAGAGGTGCCGGCAGGGCAACCGGAAGACAGGATAATTCGATGATCAAAAACCCGATACTTACCGGGTTCAACCCTGACCCGTCTATTTGCCGTGTGGGCGAAGACTACTTTATTGCCACTTCCACCTTTGAGTGGTATCCCGGAGTGCAGATCTATCACTCGCGAAACCTGGCGGACTGGCGTCTGGTCGCCAGACCTCTGAGCCGTGCGTCACAGCTTGATATGCGCGGTAATCCGGATTCCTGTGGTGTATGGGCGCCGTGTCTGAGTTTTGCGGATGACACCTTCTGGCTGATCTACACCGACGTTAAGCGCTTTGACGGAAACTTCAAGGATGCGCACAATTATCTGGTAACGGCTGATAGCATCACGGGTCAATGGTCAGACCCGGTGTACATGAATTCCAGCGGTTTTGACCCCAGTTTGTTTCACGACGACGATGGTCGCAAATGGTTTTATAACCTGGTGTGGAATCATCGCGCCACATCGCTTGGTCAGTCGCCGCTGCACAGTCCGTTTGGTGGTATTGCGCTGCAGGAGTATTCGCCTGCGCAGCAGCAACTGCTGGGTGAACCGCAACTGGTTTTCAGTGGCACAGAAAAAGGCCTGGCCGAGGCACCGCACGTTTTCAAGCGTGGTGACTATTACTACTTGATTGTTGCAGAAGGGGGCACTGGCTACGAGCACGCGGTCACACATGCCCGCAGTCGTTCTGTGGCGGGACCGTTTGAACTGCATCCGGATAAATATCTACTCACTGCGTCGGAGAGCCATCGAGGAAAATTACAGCGCACCGGTCATGGCATGTATGTAGAGACAGCGCAGGGCGAGGCTTACCATACGTTTTTGTGTTCCCGCCCGCTGGATGGTCTGCGCCGCTCGCCACTGGGTCGGGAGACGGGTATCGCCCGGTGTCAGTGGCACGATGACGGCTGGTTGCGAACCGCTAACGGTTCGCAGCAGGCCGAAACCCACGTGGAGTCCCCGCAGGATTTACCGGCACAGAAAATACCCATGGCGGATGACCTTACGCTGCAGCACTATGGCTTCAGTGGTGAGTCATTGCCGATCGACTTTCAATGGCTGCGCACACCTATCCCGCAGCGTTTGTTCTCGTTAAGCGAGCGTCAGGGATTTCTGCGCTTGTATGGTCGTGAGTCAATAGGCAGCTGGTTTGAGCAATCACTGGTGGCACGCCGACAACAACATCATCGCTATACTGCCAGTACCACTGTTGAGTTTGATCCGGTATCGTTCCAGCAAAGTGCCGGTATAACCGCCTACTATAACCGCCATAAATTTCATTATCTGCAAATTAGCCACGATGAAACACTCGGTCGGGTGATCAGTATCATGAGCTGCAATGGCGACTACCCGGACGGGGCGTTAAGCTATCCGGCTGGTCCGGTGCCGATTCCCGCGGCCGGCGAGGTATCACTGCAGTGTACGGTGATTGATTCAGTACTGACTTTTGCCTGGAGAGCCACCGGAGACTGGCAGCCGATAGGTCCGGCGCTGGATGCTTCAGTGTTGTCAGACGAAGGCGGGCGCGGCGAGCACGCGTCGTTCACCGGTGCCTTTGTCGGCATGATGGCGTTTGACACCTCCGGCCGTGCCCGTCATGCTGATTTTTCGTACTTTTCGTATCAACCGCACAGCCAGCCGGCCTGACGAATTCAGGTCCGGTATCCGTGTAAAGGTATTATCAGACAAAGTACCGTAGTGACAGTGTGTCGCTGCAAGCGACAGCGCCTGATGATTAACGCCGCATTAGTACCAAGCAACGTCGACTGGTGATTCTATGACTCGAAAACTCAATGATGGCTGGACTCTGCGGCAGTCTGACGGCGACAAGCCGGTGCCGTTCACTGTGCCCGGCGATGTGCACTCGGCCCTGCTTAGCGCCGGGGTAATTGAAGATCCTTATTACCGCGATAATGAGCTCGCCGTCGATTGGGTAAACCAGCGCGAGTGGGAAATACAGCGCGAATTTGAAGTCGCCGACTATTCGCTGGCGCACCACAGTGTGCTGGTGCTGGATCAGGTCGACTGCATTGCCGATGTCTACATCAATGATGAGTTGCTCGGTTCTATGCAGAGCCAGTTTATTCGCTATGTGTTTGACGTCACCGGTCATCTGACGGCGGGTCGCAACACCTTGCGAATCCATTTTTATTCGGCGGTGCGTGTCGCTGCTGAAAAAGCCGCCGCCTTTCCATTTGAGCTTCCGCACAGTGCAAACTGCCGTCTGCCGCATTCTAATTTATTGCGCAAAACCCCTTGCCATGCGGGGTGGGACTGGAATATCTGCCTGATGCCGACCGGGGTCTATGGCGAGATAAGTCTTGTGCACTACCGAAGCCACTGTATCGACGACATAAAGTGCGAACAGCTGTTCAGCGGCGAAAGCGTTACTGTCAAGGTCACCGCAAGTGTCCGGGTTGCCGCCGCCGCCACTATCGATTGTGGGTTAACGCTGGGGGCGCAGCAAGTGTCTATAGAGCATCAACTGGTGACCGGCATCGACACCATAACGCTGAGCGTTACCGTCGACGATGCGGCATTGTGGTGGCCGGCTGGCCGTGGTCCGCAAACACGCCACTTGCTGGTGCTGGATATCGGTGGGCAGAAGTACGAGCAGCTCATCGGCTTGCGCAAGGCGCGCATTGTTGAGACCCCCGATGATGCCGGTGCGGGGTTCCGTATCGATATAAACGACAAGCCGGTATTTATGCGTGGCGCTAACTGGATTCCCGCCGATGCGTTGCCGCAGCGGGCAACACCTGCGGCGACCCGCGAGCTGTTACAGTCGGCGGTTGACGCAAACATGAACATGCTGCGCGTCTGGGGGGGCGGACAATACGAAGCCAGCTGGTTTTACGAACTCTGCGATGAGCTGGGTATCATGATCTGGCAGGACTTTATGTTTTCATGTAATCACTATCCGGCGGCCGACCCCGAGTGGCTGAAGCTGGTTAGAATCGAAGCCACGCAGCAGGTGCGGCGATTGTCAGTCTATGCCAGCGTGGTGCTGTGGTGCGGCGATAACGAAATCGTCGGGGCGTTGAACTGGTGGCAGGTTACCCGCGACAATCGTGATCGCTACCTGGCCAACTATGTTCGCATGAATCACGCGATTGAAGAAGTCATTGAAAGAGAGCTGGTCGATACCGACTTCTGGCCAAGCTCGCCGTCGGTCGGTAAGCTCGACTATGGCGATGGCTGGAAGAACGATGCCGCCGGCGATATGCACTTCTGGGATGTCTGGCACGAAGCCAAGCCCTTCTCGGCCTATCAGCAGATACACCCGCGATTTTGCTCCGAGTTTGGTTTTCAGTCTTTCCCGTCACAGCCGGTGGTGGAGACCTTTACCCGTAAAGAAGACCGCAATGTCTCGTCACCGGTGATGGAGGTGCATCAGCGCAATGCGGGGGGTAATGCCCGCATCGTCGAGACGCTTGTGCGTTACTTCGAGTTCCCTGACAGCTTTGAGCGGATGTTGTTTTTATCGCAGTGTCAGCAGGCCATGGCGATACGTACGGCGGTTGAATATTGGCGGATGCTGCAACCGCACTGTATGGGCACTTTGTACTGGCAGCTGAATGATACCTGGCCGGTTGCCTCCTGGGCTTCACTGGAATACGGCGGCGGCTGGAAACTTCTGCACTATGCCGCGAAGCGGTTTTATTCTCCGCTGTTAGTCGCTATGGTTCCCGGGCACAAGCGCTTTAATACTGATGGGCAGTTATTGTTGAAGGTTGTTAACGACAATGCCCGGTCGCAGGATCTCTCCATTGAAATGCGTGCCCTGACGGTTGACGGTGAAGAACAATGCCATTGGGATTTTACCGTGATGGCAGCGGGTAATGCGGTTTGCAATATTGCTGTGCTATCGCCATCGGAGATCCCGCCCGGTTGCTTTCTGCATTTTGAATGGTGCGATGATGAGGGTACTGTGCTGGGAGAAAATGAATACTGGCCGGCCCCGTACAAAAAGTATCAGTTACCGCGCGCCAGCGTGCAAGTGACCCCGGTGCAGGACGGTAAGCATAGCACCCTTGAACTATCGACCGATAAGCCGGCGTTTTTTGTTACCGTGAATCTGGGCGGGCGTGCTATATATTCAGACAATGGTGTGACGTTGTTGCCGGGGGAATCGCGACGGATTTCTGTTGTCAGAGAGTTGCACTCGGCGCAGGCACCGGTGCTTGACGGGCTGGTGATTGAGCACCTATAGGTGATGATGTTGTCCCGTTGAGCACCCGGCTGAACGGTCAGCGGCTCAGCTGAGCGGCCTGCTTTACAGCCTCGCTACTTTGCCACGCTTTTCGAGGGTATGATGTGCAGTCTTTCGGGCCGGTCTGTCGCTGACGCTTGATCGGCAATTTTCATCAGGAGTTATGTTTGTGTTCACGGGTATTGTTCAGGGTGTTGCCACTATTGGCAGCATCACCGATGCAAAAGGCATCCGAACCATTGACATCGAGTTCCCGGAGGGTTTTTGTCAGGATCTTGAGATCGGGGCGAGTATTGCCATTGACGGAGTGTGCCTGACTGTCACAGATTGCCCGACGGATACCCGCGTTTCTTTTGACGTAATGCTGCAAAGTCTGAATGTTACCACCCTGGGTGACTACGCTCCGGGTGCTGCGGTTAATGCAGAGCGGGCAGCCAAAGATGGCGCAGAGATTGGCGGGCATCCACTGTCGGGCCATGTCGATTTCACCGCAACCATCGGTGAGATTGACCGCCGGGAAGATAACTTTCGCCTGCAGATTAATGTGGACCCCCGCTGGATGCGCTACCTGTTCCCGAAAGGATATATTGCGGTAAACGGTGCAAGCCTGACAATGGCGGCAGTCGATAAAAAACAGGGGTGGTTTGACGTATGGCTGATCCCCGAGACTCTGCGAATGACATCGATAGGCAAAAAGAGCGTCGGTGACAAACTGAACATCGAGATCGAGCGCCAAACGCAGGTGGTAGTGGATACCATCAGAGACACCATCGAAGACAATCTGGGGGCGCTGACACCGTTGTTCGAGCGTGTACTGCAGGAGCAGGGGGTTGATATCAACGCACTGGGCGTCAGCACCACGGACAAGCGCAATAACTAACACTTGACGGGTACTTTGCTTAGCCGGGTCATTCACAATGCAACTTGAAATAACCGACACACCCGATACCGCTGACGATGACTACGTCCGCGCCAAAACCCGCGAGTACAACAGCCGCTTTATGGAGAGCGGTTATGAGCTGCTGTCGTGTTACTTCCGGGATACCGACGATACTATAATTGCCGGACTGACCTCGAAGCTATTCTGGAGCTGGATACACATCGACTACCTGTGGGTGGCTGAGTCCGAGCGTGGCCGCAGCCTTGGCAGTCAGTTGCTGGCGGCGGCCGAAAAAGAGGCACTGCAGCGCGGCTGTGTGGGATCGCAACTCGACACCTTCAGCTTCCAGGCGCCTGAGTTCTACCGCAAGCAGGGCTATACGGTAATGGGTAGTTTATCCGGATATACCGGCAATCAAGACCGCATCTACCTGTATAAGCATTTGCTCTAGAGCAATAGCGCAGAGGTGGTTGCAGTGCCGACAGCAGGTGTCCAACACTCGATGACAATAGAGATTCCGCTGACAGGCGGTAATACCACCAGCGGTGTTGTGCGTGTTGGCAACACGGTGCGGCGGCCGCTGAAGCCAGCCAGTGACTCGGTGCACCGGCTGTTGCAGCACCTTGAGCGCAAGGGGTTTGACAAGGCTCCGCGCTTTTTGGGTATCGATGAGAAAAATCGTGAGATCCAGAGTTTTATTGACGGAGATACGAATCACTTTGACTTTATCTGGTCAGACTCCCGGGCGCTGACAGCCATTGCCCGTCTGCTTAAAGAGTACCATCTGGCTGTGGCTGATTTTGACTTCCGTCAACTGCAGTGGTTGTACAGCTACCCGGATAGCGCGCGGCATGAAGTGATCTGCCACAATGACTTTGCGCCTTATAATATGATTTTTCAGGGTAACAGCCCCTGTGGAATTATAGACTTTGATTTAGCCGGCCCAGGTCCCGTATTACGCGATGTTGCCTATGCGGCTTACTGGTCAGTGCCATTGTCGTTTCATTCCACTGATATGTCGGAGTTTGGCTTTGCGGATATAGCCGCGGGTTGCCAGCGGCTGCATAGTTTTTGTGCAGAGTATGGTGTGGTTGCTGATCGGGCACTGCTGCAGCAGGTGGCAGGCGTGCTGCACCACATGGGAGACAAATCCACCGTCGTTAAAATGCTTGGGCTGCCTGTGGCTGAGCAGTTGGAACGAGAGGGTCATTTGCGGCACTGGCAGCAGGAGCACCGTGCTTTTTCAGCCGTGATGGATAAAATCGCCGCTAACCTTAACAATAGCTAGTGCCTATCCAGAAACAGGGTGTCGCGAGGATCATTCAGGTGTGTGAGATTTTGCCTGCCACAGGTAGGCGCTTAGTTGTTCTTAAGTAAGTACCTGTGGTCGGCAAAAGATGGCGTGCCTGAGTGGTACGCAGTAGCACTTGTCAGCCAAATCAGCCGGTGAAACAGTTTGCAGGCAGTTGACCTTAGGCTATTACTTTGGCGACTTTGACTGGCCGGTCGGTGTTTTCGGTCAGTGGAATTTGCAGCTCACTGCAGGGGATACAGCCGGTTTTAGGGTCGCTGGAATCACCGTTGTCACTGTCGTAGCAAGTCTTGGCGAGCTCTGCTGCTGACATGCGATCGCAGTCATCAGCGCGGGTTTTTGATGCCGCGATAGCTGCTCCCCCGGCCAGCAGGAATGCACTGCCGTTTCGAATAAAGCGCCGCCTGCTAAGGCTGTCCTGTATCAGTACGCTGTCGCTGTTTTTGCTCACGGTATTGACCCCGGTGATAAATCCGGTTTCACGCTATCAAGTGATGATATGGGTGTCAAGTCGGTATGGTTGTGTGGCCCCGGTCTTTATTGCAGCTGGCAGCATGGCCTGTCGTCAGTTCAGTTGCCGCGATTTCCGCTACTGCACTTCGGGGCTGGACGCTGCGTGTATCAGCATTCGAACCCGGCAGGCGGCAATGCAGTGCTTGCGTTACCTGATAAACCGTCGCACACCCGATCGGCTGATTAGCGTGCTGATGGCCGGATGCGTGGCGGTGCGGTTAGTCAGGGGCGGTTACCGTCAACAGATTTTCCTGTAACAGATGTGTGATGAGCGCGAATTTCTGCTCATCGTCGAGTCCGGGCAATTGCTCAATAGTCGTCTGCGTTTGACCGAGCAGCCATTGTGTGGCACTGGTCATCGGTTCTTCCAGTTGTACGATGCTGCCATATAGTCGCAACAGCAGCGTGCTTTCACGGCGCTCTACACTGAGTATTCTGTGGTTGAGTACGGCAATGGATGACTGCAGGGACAGGTCGTCTGCCTGCGGCGGTACGCTCAGCAGTCCGGTGCTATCCGGCACGGTTTCCAGCGCGATGCCATCGCGCAGTCTGGCCAGTGCAGTGTGCCTATAGTCGGGGTCGACAGCACCCGCCAGCAGCGCGCTTGCCGTGTCGGTGAAATTACAGTCCCCGCTCGTGTGCCGCCACAGTGCTGGCGGCAGTGACTGTCGGTACGCTAATTGTTTTTCGGCGGCCACCTGAAGGGTTTCCTGCAGTAACTGCAGCACCGTGATGTTGTAGACGCCAAGTGTTATGTGCAGTGATGTGTCATCGTGAGCGACGGCATCGTGGAGCACCCCGCGTGGAATGTAGAGCGTATCGCCGGCTTGCAGGTGGGTGCTTTCTGTTAATTCCCCGGCGCTGGTTTTTTCACTGTCAAACTGATGATTACTCAGCGGCAGATCAATACCGCCGCTATAGAAATTAAACGTTTTGCTGCCACTGACCTGCAGGATAAACACGTCGTGCGAATCGTAATGAGGATTAAAACCTTGTTTGCCGGGAGGAGATAAATACACATTGGTCTGGCAGAGCAGTTGGAAGTCGCCTTGCATCCGGCGGGTAAACCCGGCCAGTTCGGACAAGTGCTTGTCGGCCTGGGAGATAACAATAGTGGCACCTGCATGGTGACGCTGGATTAATCGGCGGATGTTGATTTTATCGTTGCTTTGCGCGTACTCCAGTGGCGAGACCGGCTGGCTTGACTGGGTAAGCTGGATGCCTGGAAAGTAGTGTTCGCCGCTGCTCAGCAGCTGATCAATTTTTTCTATCGATAGCAGACCGGCAAAATGTGTATTGTCAGATCGGCTGATGTGCAGCGGTGTTTTTTCGTGGTGGTGGCTAAAAAAGTCGTCACCGGTGAGCGGCGAAAGCAACTCTGCAAAGGGTATTCTGGCGGGAGTCTCTAGTGTCACGGCGAGTGTCCTGTTTTGCGGGTTAAGCGTCTGCCGGTAATGGATAGGATGTGCGCCATGCTAGCGTGTCAGTGCATAGCTTAGCGGCAGGGTGACAGCCGTCAGGCCGACCAGCGTCCACACAGTGGACTGCAGACCATAGAGGTCAGCGATGATACCCAGAGCCAGCGGCCCGACCACCGAGGCTGCACTGGCGAGTGTATAGATGACGGCATAGGCTCTTGAGGTTTTTTGTTCTTCTACCTGATCGGAAACTGCCCCGTAGCAAACCGTCGAGGAACCCTGTACAAACACACCGATCAATGGCAGCGCGATAAACATCCATTGCAGTGGGAGATACAACAGCGCGCTGATGCCGGTAATGGTCGCTATCTGCACCACGATAAAAGTAAACCGGTCGCCAATTCGAGCCGCTAGAAAACCACCGGCAAGTTTGCCGGCTGTGCCGCCGAGCAGAGTCAGTACCACACCGCCGGCGGCGTGGCTGGCGCTGGCGCCTTGTTCGATCAGGACAAACGCTATGAAAGTGAGAAACCCGGCCTGCACGATGCTGTCGAGAAACACCATCGAGCCCAGTGCACCGAAGCGGCGGGGGTGGCGGATTCCCCATCCGCGGGTGACTTCGTCAGAGGTGCCGGCCGGGCTGTCGGCCGCTAAGTCAGCAGGCAACAGTCGCCAGATAAACAAGGCAAAAAGTATAGAGGTAATTGCCAGCAGCATGACGACGCTGTTCCACGCCAGGCCGGCGCCCATCAGCAGGCTGAAAGATCCGGCATAGAGGAGTTTGCCGACATCGCCGAACGCATTATAGGTGCCCAGGGATTTTCGTCGCAGTCCGTCTTGAAAGTGCTTAACGATCAGCGCTGACGACAACGAGTGCTGGAATGCTCCGCCGCAACCGGTCACCAGAAAAAACAGACAAACGGTGGAAAATAATACCGACTGACTCACCCCGACGAAGCCGATACCGGCGCACAGCAGGCCGAAGATCAGTAGTTTTTTTTCACCGAACCTTTCAGCCAGAAAGCCCGAGGGTATTTCCAGCAGCGAAGTGGCTGTGTTGTTGGCGGCCTTCAATAAACCGACCTGGCTGTAGCTTAGCCCCAGGCTTTGCGCCAGTACCGGCAACAGCACAAACTGTACGGCAACCAGCCCGTCTTGAATGGCGTGAGCGCCGCAGGTGGCGACTAATGTTTGTAGTCGCGGCTTTGCCGTGTTGGCTGAGGTCTGCATTCAGCAGGTGTGCTTAACAGATGAGTTGAAAACCGCTTCTCCGTTCTGCCAGATCTGCTGAATAGTCAGTGAGTCATCAAGGTGAATGACATTGGCGTAGGCACCACTGTGCAACACGCCCAGCGTGTCTGACGCGTTCAGGCAGCGGGCCGGATAGCATGATGCCATGCGCAGTACTTCGTGCGGGTCTATGCCGGCGTCGTTAATCAGGTAGCGAATCGCGGTGATCATGTCGAGGTCGGCACCTGCCAGTGTGCCATCGTCTAAAGTGAGCTTGCCGTGGTTGCGGGTTATGGTTCTTCCGTTCAGGGTAAATGACTTGAGATCGGTGCCGATGGTCGACATAGCGTCGGTGACTAAAAATATTCTGCCGTGGCCCTGCTTGGCGGCAATGGCGATTTTCATGGCGGTTTTATCGACATGGAAGCCATCGGCGATCAAACCCGCGAAGGTGTTGTCGCTGGCAAGCGCTGCACCCACCACCCCCGGTTGCCGGTGGCTGAGCGGGCTCATGGCGTTAAACAGGTGGGTGACGCAAGTAGCGCCCGCATCCAGCGCCGCGAGTGCCTGGTCGCAGGTGGCATCGGTGTGGCCCAGGCTGACGACGATACCGGCGTTGGCGAGTGCGGAAATCTGCCCGGTGGTTACGGACCCGCTGGCAACCGTGACCATCAGATGCGGTAGCTGCTGTGCGGCAGACACCAGCAAGTCAAGATCGGAGGCGGTCATCGGTCTGATCAATGCCGGGTCGTGTGCGCCTTTTCTGGCGACATCAAGATGCGGTCCTTCCAGATGCAATCCGGCAAAACCCGGCACGCCGGTTCGGTGTGCTTCAATACCGGCGTCGATGGCGGCTCGAGTGATCTCAGGGGTATCGGTAATGAGCGTGGCGAGCATGGCCGTGGTGCCGAACGGCAGATGGGCTGCGCACATGCGGGCAATGCCTGCCACGGTTGGCTGATCATTAAACAGCACGCCACCGCCGCCATTGACCTGTAGGTCGACAAAACCCGGCACCAGCAGGCCGCCGTTCAGCGTAATGGTTTCGGCGTCGGGTAGCGCAGTTGGTGTTGCGGTGATATCAATCACCCGGCTGCCACGCACGATCAGGTCAGCGTGCGCATGATAAGTGTTGCCATCAAAGACCGGGCAGCCGGTGAAGCGTTTTGTATTAGTCATTGGTGTGGTTTTCAGGCTGATGTATCGGCATAGCGCTCTATGGCTAGTTCGACCGCGCCGGTGACAGCCCCGGCGCGTGCTGGTATCAGGTGCCGGGTGAGGTCAGAGGCCAGCCAGGGAATATAGTGTTGCGCCAGACCCCCCAGCAGACTCAGGGGTTGGCGTGAGGCGGCGGGGACGGCGTGCAGGTATTGCTCAAGCTGTGTGACCGCAGACGTAACCATTGACACGGCGACCGGGTCCTGTCTGGCGGCAAACTCAAACACCAGCGGGGCGTAGCGGGCAAACCGGTCGGGCGTGGCGCTGTGCGCAAATTCCACCATGGCTTGCGGTGATCGATTAAATTGCATGAGCAGGTGTTCGGTCAGTGGCGAGTCCGGTTGCACGTTATCGTAGCTTAACAGGGAAAGCTCCAGTAACTGACGCCCGAGTTGTGCGCCACTGCCATGGTCGCTGATTTTTGCGCCCCAGCCACCGATGGTGTGAATGGAGCCGGTCTGACGATAAATAATCACCGACCCGGTGCCGAGGATCGCCACGGTTCCGTCACTGTTGCCGAGCGCCCCTTGCAAAGCGATGTTTGCATCAGTGGTCACGTGGCAATGGCGATAGGGCAGAGCGCTTTGCATGCGCGTTGCGTGGTCGTTGATGTTGGCCCCTGCCAGACCCAGCACGATCCCCTGTACCTGGCTGTGGTCGAGTCCGGCCGCGGTCAGTGCGTGGTTCACAGCAGTGACAATTGAATCCCGGGCATTGTTGAAGTCGGAGACTATATTTGCCGGACCTGCCGTGCTGTGGCCGAGTGCATTACCCAGACTGTCGCAGACAAGAGCCCGGCAGCCGGTGCCGCCGCCGTCAACCCCGACAAAGACAGTCATTTAAACGGCTCATGAAAATTACTCCTGATTGCAATCGTGACTATCGCATGCCTGCACCCGTGGCGAAAGCACAGAAAGTGTTTGCCGGGCTGCGGTAACTGTTATTTAATGGGGACCGCCTGCGGTGAGCGCACCCGATGGAAACTGAGTCTCGAAACCGGCTGTCTGAAGGAATAGACACCTTTGAAACCGAAGACGTGTTGCGCGTACTGCATGGTTGCCAGGTAGCAGCGGCGAACAGCGTCGGCGATGCGGTGGGCAGCATAGCGGCTGCGGTCGATTTACTGGTGAACACGGTCGAGGCCGATGGTAGACTGGTGTATATCGGTGCGGGAAGTTCGGCCACTATGGCATTGTCTGATGCGCTTGAGCTCCCCGGCACTTTTGGTTTCGATACCCGCAAAATTGTCATACTTATTGCCGGCGGCACCGAAACTCTGACGGCAATGACCGGCAATCCGGACGACAATATAAGCCAGGCGCAACAGCATGTGAGCGATGCTCGAATCACCCCCGATGACTGCATTGTGAGTTTGTCCGCCAGCGGCAACACTGTCTATACCGTAGCCGCGACTGCGGCGGCAAAAGCGGCTGGCGCCAGTGTCATCGGCATTGCCAATAACAAAAACGCGCAACTATTCCAGCACGCTGATGTAGCGATCCACCTTGCCACTGCGCCTGAAGCTGTCGCGGGTTCTACCCGTATGGGGGCGGCGACCGCACAGAAAATCACGCTTAATATGCTGTCTACGGCAATGGCCGTGCGACTGGGTCATGTGCACGACGGCTACATGGTGAATCTGGTCGCCGATAATCGCAAACTGAAAGACCGGGCTCGACGGATTGTGGTGGCCATTGCCGGTGGTGACGAAAAATCGGCTGATGTCTCTCTGCGGCAGGCGCAGGGCGTTCTGCCAATTGCCGTATTGTTGTCGAGCGGGTGTAATAATGTGGCTGATGCAAGGGATATTCTTGCACGGAACAATGGAAAATTGAGACCATCACTAGAGGCGCTGCGGCGACGCTAGTGTATTGAGCACAACCGGTCACTGAGTGGCCTGACTTTATCTGGAGAGGAAATGAAACACGTATTTACAAAATCACTGTTACTGACGTCAATGGTTGCGGCGGCCGGTCTGGTGCAGGCTGAAGACGTCACACTGACCATCGAAAGCTGGCGCAACGACGATCTGACCATCTGGCAGGACACTATCATTCCAGCGTTCGAGGCAGAGAACCCCGGTATCAAGGTTGAGTTTACGCCTTCGGCACCGGCAGAATACAACGCCGCGTTGAATTCGAAGCTTGAAGCGGGCTCAGCCGGTGACCTGATTACCTGCCGTCCGTTCGATGCGTCACTGAGCCTTTACGATGACGGCCATCTGGCGCCGGTGCAGGATCTCGACGGTATGAAGAACTTTTCCAGTGTGGCTAAGTCCGGCTGGAGTACCGACGATGCCTCGGTCACGTTCTGCGTGCCGATGGCCTCGGTTATTCACGGGTTTATCTATAACGCTGATGCCTTTGAAGAAGTCGGCGTCGCTGTACCGACGACCGAAGCCGAGTTTTTTGCCGCGCTGGACAAAATTAAAGCAGATGGCAATTACCTGCCTATGGCAATGGGCACCAATGATCAGTGGGAAGCGGCCACCATGGGCTACAACAACATTGGTCCTAACTACTGGAAAGGCGAAGAAGGTCGGCTGGCGTTAATTAAGGGTGAGCAGAAACTAACGGATGAAGGCTGGGTTGCCCCCTACCGACAACTGGCAAAATGGAAAGACTATCTGGGTGACGGCTTTGAAGCGCAGACCTACCCTGACAGCCAGAATCTGTTTACGCTTGGGCGTGCCGCCATCTATCCTGCCGGTTCCTGGGAGATATCTGGTTTTAATGCACAGGCCGAATTTAAAATGGGTGCTTTTAACCCGCCAGTGATGAATGCCGGTGACGAATGCTATATCTCCGATCACACAGATATCGCGCTTGGTATGAACACCAAATCGGAAAACCCGGAAGCCGCTAAAACCTTCCTGAACTGGGTGGGTTCTGCTGCGTTCGCTGATCTCTACGCAAACGCCTTACCGGGCTTTTTCTCACTCTCTGACCACGATGTGAAAATGGCTGACCCGCTGGCACAGGAATTTGTCTCATGGCGTAGCAAGTGTAAATCATCAATCCGCTCCACCTATCAGATCCTGTCGCGCGGCGAGCCGAACCTGGAAAACGATACCTGGAATGCTTCGGTTGCCGCGATAAAAGGCACTGAAACAGCAGAAGAAGTCAGTGCCCGTCTGCAAAAAGGCCTGGCCTCCTGGTACAAGCCGCAGATGTAACGGCCGCGGCTCCGGGTGACCGGCGCCACTGGTAAAGGGTGGGTGGTGATGTGCTGCCCATCTTTATTTTCTACACGCTAAACCCGGGGTTGTGAGTGGCGCAAGTCGACGAAAAAAAACCACGCCGCTGGCACATTGCGGTGTTTCTGGCGCCGGCCGTGCTGGTCTATACGGCGATCATGATCCTGCCGTTGTTCGGGACCTTGCAGTTATCGTTGTTTAAGGAGATAGACAACAACCAGGTGTTTGTGGGGCTGCAGAATTTCCGGACCCTGTTTGGCGATGAGCGCTGGGCGGCAAGCTTCTGGAACGCACTGCAGAACAACACGGTGTTTTTTATCATCCATATGCTGGTGCAAAACCCGATTGGTATTCTGCTGGCCGCCTTGCTCAGCAGTCCTAAACTGCGGCTCCGGTCATTTTATCGCACCGCTATATTTATCCCGACAATTTTATCTTTTGTTATTGTCGGCTTTGCCTGGAAGCTGATTTTAAGCCCGATCTGGGGTATCGCCCCCGACCTGTTGCAGATGGTCGGGCTCAAGAGTCTGTTTGCACCGTGGCTTGGCAAGGAGCAATACGCACTGGTGACACTGAGCCTGATCTCGGTCTGGCAGTTTGTCGGAATTCCAATGATGCTGATCTATGCCGCTCTGCTGTCTATTCCTGACGAAGTCATCGAAGCCGCAGAGTGCGATGGTATCACTGGCTTTTCACAGTTCTGGAAAATTCAGTTGCCGCTGATTCTACCGTCTATCGGAATTATTTCGGTGTTGACCTTTGTCGGAAACTTCAACGCCTTTGATCTGATCTATACCGCTCAGGGAGCGCTGGCCGGACCAAACTACAGTACCGATGTGCTGGGCACGTTGCTGTATCGGACCTTTTTTGGTTTTCAGCTGCAACTGGGTGACCCCAACATGGGCTCGGCAATTGCCACCGCCATGTTTCTGGTGATCCTGATCGGGGTATGCATTTATCTGTTTGGCATTCAAACGCGCCTGCGGCGCTATCAGTTTTAAACGATGAATCACTCATCTGCATCATTCGGCCGATCAGTGGCGGCGCACAGTATCCTGTTGCTATACACCGTGATTGCCTTGTTCCCGGTGTTTGTTATCGTGATCAATTCTTTCAAGTCGCGCAAAGCGATATTTCGCTCGCCGTTGTCATTGCCCGATGAACAGACTTTCAGTTTGATTGGCTACCAGACCGTGTTAAAGCAGGGCGACTTCTTCCTTTATTTCCAGAACAGTCTGACGGTTACCGTGATGTCGTTGTTTCTGGTGCTGCTGTTTGGTGCAATGGCAGCGTTTGCTTTGTCTGAGTATCGATTTAAAGGCAACTCGCTAATGGGTCTGTATCTGGCGCTTGGCATCATGATACCTATCCGTCTGGGTACCGTGGCAATACTGAAGCTGATGGTGGCCAGTGGTCTGGTCAATACCCTGACGGCTTTAATTCTGGTGTACACCGCTCAGGGGCTGCCGCTTGCAGTGTTTATATTGTCCGAGTTCATGCGCAATGTGTCCGATGATTTAAAAAATGCCGGTCGTATAGACGGGCTGAGTGAGTACCGTATATTTTTTCGTCTGGTATTGCCGCTGGTGCGCCCGGCTATGGCGACGGTGGCGGTTTTTACCATGATCCCGATCTGGAATGACCTGTGGTTCCCGCTGATACTCGCGCCGGCGGAAGAAACCAAAACGGTCACGCTGGGTGCACAGGTGTTTATCGGGCAGTTTGTCACCAACTGGAACGCGGTACTTGCGGCGTTATCATTGGCGATTGTTCCTGTTCTTGTTTTATATCTGATATTTTCACGTCAACTGATCAGAGGTATCACTGCAGGAGCTGTCAAGTGAGCGATAAAGCAATACGTGTACTGGTCGCCGGACTCGGTAACATGGGCTTAAGTCATGCAAAGGCCTATCACAATAATCCCGCCTATGAGATTGTCGGGCTGGTTAATCGCTCCCCGGTCGACTTACCGCAGGAACTCAAGTCTTATCCGTTTCACGATGATTTTTTAACAGCACTGGCAGAAATCGGACCTGACCTGGCGTCTATAAATACCTATTCCGATACCCACGCTGACTATGCTATTGCCGCCATGCAGGCAGGTGCGCATGTGTTTCTGGAGAAACCCATTGCCACCACTGTAGAAGACGCCGAGCGGGTGGTCGCCTGCGCGCTGCAGCATAAACGCAAGCTCGTTGTTGGTTATATACTGCGGCATCATCCATCGTGGATAGCCTTCATTGAGCAGGCGCGTGCGCTGGGTGGTCCCTATGTGTTCCGGCTTAATCTGAATCAGCAGTCGTCAGGGCCGGAGTGGCTGACACACAAGAGCCTGCTCGACAGCACGTCCCCGATTGTTGATTGTGGCGTGCACTACGTTGATGTGATGTGTCAGATCACTGATGCCAAACCGTTGAAAGTACATGGCATGGGTGTGCGGCTTAGTTATGAAATTGCCGATGATATGTACAACTATGGGCATTTTCAGGTGTTGTTTGATGATGGCTCGGTGGGTTGGTACGAAGCCGGATGGGGGCCGATGATGTCGGAGACGGCTTTTTTTGTGAAAGATATTGTCTCTCCCAATGGCAGCGTATCTATAGTGATGGAGGACGGTGCTAAATCAGCCGATATAGAATCACACACCAAAACCTCTACCATCCGTGTGCATCGCAGTGCCACAGATGCGTCTGGCAACTTTTGTGATGATGATATTGACCATACGATGGATGAAGAGCCGGATCATCAGCGTCTGTGTGATCGTGAGCAACAGTATGTCGCTATTGCTATTCGCGACAATCTCGATCTAACCCGGCATATGCACGATGCTGTCGCCTCGCTGCGCATTTGTCTGGCGGCCGATGAAAGCGTGCGTAGCGGCTCCGAAGTCTGGCTCAGTCAACAGGATATCGCCTAGTGGCCTCTCTGCAACTCCGTGGTATTGGTAAATCGTTTGGTCCGGTAGAGGTATTGAAAGATATCAATTTATCGGTTGATGACGGCGAGTTTGTGGTGTTTGTGGGGCCGTCCGGGTGCGGGAAGTCCACGTTACTCCGAATCATCGCCGGTCTGGAAGACGCCAGTGCCGGTTCCGTGTTAATTGACGGGGACACCGTCAATGCGCGCACACCGACCGAGCGCGGTATCGCTATGGTGTTCCAGACCTATGCTTTGTATCCGCATCTGACGGTTCGCAACAACATGAGTCTGGGATTAAAGCAGGCCGGCACGCCAAAGCCTGAGATCACTGAGCGTGTGGCGAAAGCCAGTGCCATGCTGTCACTGGATGAATACCTCGACCGACGCCCGGCGGAGCTCTCGGGTGGTCAGCGTCAGCGCGTTGCTATCGGGCGTGCGATTGTGCGTGAGCCAACGTTGTTTCTGTTTGATGAGCCACTGTCTAATCTGGATGCTGCGTTGCGTGTAAACACGCGGCTGGAAATAGCTATCCTGCGGCGCAAGCTCAGCGCCACTATGGTGTATGTCACCCACGATCAAACCGAAGCGATGACGCTGGCGGACCGCATTGTGGTATTGAATCAAGGCCGTATAGAGCAGATTGGATCACCGATGGAGTTATACCGCAATCCGGCCAATAAATTTGTCGCCGGCTTTATCGGGTCGCCACGGATGAATTTTATTGACGCAAGCTTGCTTGGTGGTACGGAAGGGGACACCTGTGGTATCCGTCCTGAGCATATAACCGTTGGCGCCGGGACCGGCGATTTGCAAGGTGTGGTATCGCATCTGGAGCAACTTGGTGGCGATACCAATCTCTATCTCGATTGCGGTGATGCCGGACTGCTGACATGCCGTTTGTTTGGTGAGCATACCTTTGCCATCAACAGCCGGCAGAACGTGCGCTTTGATCCAAGCCGGGTAGTCCGGTTTGATCGCGACGGTCGGGCTGTCTGACGCGCCTTCGCTCTGCTGCGGTGCAGTGTTACCGGGTGGGCTTTGAATCGCTATTATTGTCATTGCATTTCATCTGCCGCCGGATCTATGCCGGATTGTCGGTATTTAACGCCGCATTCCTGCCGGGACAGCAGACACCCGAACCGGGCCGGTAAAATTACCGTTTTTTGGTTGTGGCAGTTAGTCCTAAAGAGTGATGTTTTGCAAATCTCCCCTGGATATAGTGGCGATGGAGTGGCACAAAGCAGCCAACAGACTGCGCACGGGATCGATAGAAGATTCTGTTGAAAATGCTGCCCGTGAATAACTGAATCGGAATCAGCTTGTTCTATTTGTTCTCAGTGACTGTGGTCGCTATGCGGTGACACAACAGATTTGCTGGAAGAAATGCGATGCAGCAGGTCGTAACGAAGGGATATAGAAAAATGGAATTAACAAGTCGCATGATCGACAATGCCGGATTGTATGACTTAGTCGGACTGGCCGGTGTTCTGCTGTATGTCGGAAGCTATGGTGCTTTGCAGCTGGGGCGTCTGGATGGAAATTCAATCAGTTATTGCGTACTTAACGGGTTTGCCGCCGCACTGGTTTTGATCAGTCTTTATAAAAACTTTAATCTTGCCTCCGCACTGATACAAGTAGTGTGGATTACGGTAAGTGTTGTTGGCGTTTATCGCCACCGGATCGCAAAGCGACGTACGTTTGCGTAAATGGCAGGATCTCTTATGCGGGTGTGCTGTATGGATTTTTCATGGGGTTTATCTATTTCTAGACCCTGCAATGAGATCCGCTGTGGAGTTTCACCCCGTAAAAGATCACCGCCGATGACCAGTCACCATCACTGAGTGACGTTCTGATTCAGGCTATGCTGCGCTGATAGACTGGTGTTTTGATCTAGAAAGTTGCCTGCTGTCTGAGTATCAGGCGACGCTATCAAAAGCGCACTTACGCATTAAAGCAACTAGTCGGATGGAACCACTCCGAGGTCACTGATTCCTGTCAGTGGCATACCGGCGATCAGCTCTACAATTTCACCCTGACGGAAAACTTTGATGCCATAGGTCTCCTCTGCGTCGAGTGCCAGTGTTGAGGCTCTGACTAACTCAAAATCGTGGGGTGTATTGCACACCAGGCCATTTATCTCGAGTATCAGATCTCCACCAAGCATCAGGGATCTGCCGGCGATCTCGGCCGGTACTGAACCGGCAAGCAGGCCGGCGCGCCCGACCACCGAGTCGTTGTGCACACGCTGGACAAGTAATCCGGCTTTGGGGTAGTTGAGTACGCTGGCGATTTCATCGGTAAGTAATATTCCTTCGAAACCCGCCATCACACCAGAGCTTGTCAGCAGGGCCTGTTTGGCCGAATTGATTGCTGTGGCAAACCCGATACCATCAAATCCTCCACTCTTTGTAAGAATGAAGCTGACTATACCGATGACTTCACCCTGGGTGTTAAACATAGGTCCTCCGGAATTACCGGTATTAATGGCGGTGTCGGTCTGCAGAAATTCTATCGGTGCACCTCCTGCCATCAGACCACGGTTCATACGGCCGGATAAATGACCGACGCTGAGGGTTTGCGAGATGCCGAACGGCGAGCCAATAATGAATACCTGGCTGCCGATGCGGGTCTCATCGGAATTGGCAAGGGTTGCGATCTTTGGTGAGGGATGCGGTCTCTGCAGTTGTAGTAGTGCGACATCGCTGCCTTTCAGTGACGAGACAACGGTCGCTTCGATTTGCTGGCCATCATTAAATTGCACCTCAATCACCTGAGCGCCGTCAACGACGTGGGCTGCCGTCATGATCTGATCGGCTTTGATCAGCACACCGGAACCGAGGCCTTGCTCGGTCCGACGGGATTGCCCTTCTATGCGAATGCTGACCGTGTTTATAGTAACCACCGAGTCGGCGTGTGCTTCATAGAGCTCGGCAAAGTCAGCTGGCTGGCTGGCCTGGCTGGTAATGCTAAAACTGATAAACAGCACTACGGTTATGAGTTTGTACATGGTGAATTGCCCTCTAGGGTATGTGTTGTTCGACCGGTTGACTGCACCGGAGTTCCGCTTCGGGGCAGGCGCTGTCCGGTGAGCCCACGGACCAGCGCTGCCGCAGGCGCTGTTCCGCACGCCATAAAACAGCCGGGGTGGGCACCCGTGGCGGAGTCACCACCCCCGGCTGTTGGTATCCCGCGCTGTGTGTCACCAGAGTGGCTGCGTGCCGGACCAAGGTTGTTGTTCAGCAGGTTTCTGTGCCGCTGAACAACTGGCTAAACAGTTTATCCAGCAACGAGGTGGCGTTGTTGATTTCGTCCTTTGTCACATTTAGAGCTGGCATTAGCCTGATGGTCGACGGGCGTGGAGCATTGATAATCAAGCCCTGTTCAAAGGCTATCGATTGCAGTTCTGCTGCGCGCGGAGCCGGCAGGTCGAATGCCTGCAATAAACCGCACCCACGTACATTTTTTAGATGATATCGCTTCGCTGCTTTTTTAAGGCAGGTCTCCAGGTAGTTGCCGTGCATTGTGATTTTATCCAGAAACTCAGTGCTGGCAATGGACTCTACGACGGTTTGCCCGACAGCTGCCATCAGTGGGTTGCCGTTATAGGTTCCGCCCTGATCGCCGTACTCAAAACAGCAGGCGTGCCTTGCGGCAATAGTGGCAGATAACGGCACGCCACCACCCAGACCCTTGCCCAGGGTGACGATGTCGGGTGTGATGTTGCTTTGCTCAAAGTTGAAAAAAGTCCCTGTGCGGCCGGTGCCGGTTTGCACTTCATCCAGAATCAGCAACAGCTTGTGATGGTCTGCAAGGGCTCTAAGTGAGTGAAGGTAATCGGCAGGCGGCACGATAACGCCGGCTTCGCCCTGTATCGGTTCCACCATGATAGCGACGGTCTCTTCCGTGATGGCATTGCTGATAGCGTTGGTGTCACCGAAGGGCACTTTTTTAAACCCGGATAGTGTCGGCGGGAAGATTTCGTCCCACCCGGGTTTGCCACTGGCGCACATGGCGGCGAGTGTGCGTCCATGGAAGCCGTTGATGGTGGTGATAATCTCGAAAGCGCCGTTTTTATTCAGCTGGCCCCATTTTCGGGCAAGCTTGATTGCAACTTCATTGGCCTCTGATCCTGAGTTTGAAAAATGAACCTGGTGCAGGCCGCTCAGTTCAACCAATTGATCGGCCAGGGCCAGCTGTGGGTCATTGTGCAACGCCGGACTCGGGGTAATCAGGAGCTTGCTCTGCGTGCACAGTGCGTTGCTGATTTGTGCCGGGCAATGTCCGAGTGAATTGACCGCCCAGCCCTGGATGAAGTCAAGGTAGCGTTTGCCGTTGTTGTCCCAGAGCCACGAGCCTTGTCCGCGCACCATGGTGACTGGTGGTCGAGCCGTGATTGGCATGAGTGATTCTGTGCTGTGGGTTGTTTGCATCGATGGTCTCCTGAAAAGGCGACCCGGTGTAGAGTTAAAGCCGCCTGGTTAGTGGGCGGCTGGTGTCGAGATTAGCAATTGGACGACAGCACCACCTGTTTGCAGGTGCTGCGGCGGCGCTGTGAGCTGATCTGTATCGTCGACATGGTCTGAGTGTCGCTAACAAATCAGGCTGCGTCAAGCGCGGCTTAAGTCTACGGTTGCTCTAGGAGTGTATTTCCTGTTTGCTCATCTCGGAACTGATCAGCCGGTTGCGACCGTCTTTTTTGGCTTTATAGAGGTTTTGATCGGCGGCGGCGAACAGGTCGTCAAAACTCTGCGGCGCGGTTGCCGCCACCACACCGATGCTCACCGTCACGGCAACGTCGGGGTGCAGGGCATGCCAGTTGAAGTCGTCGAGTGCTTTTTGCAAGCGCTGCAATCCGATCAGTCCCGCTTTGAGTGTTGTGTTGGGCATAAGAATCACAAACTCCTCACCGCCATAGCGGCTACAGATGTCGCCGCCACGCACTGACTGGTTGATCAGAGTGGCGAAGGCTTTTAATACTTCATCACCGATCTGATGACCGAAGTTGTCATTGACGACCTTGAAGTGATCAATGTCCAGCACCGCAAGCACGACACTAGCCTGGAACCGGTCGGCGGCATCAACGATATTCTGCGCGATAGTCTGCAGCAGGCGTCGATTGGGCAAACCGGTTAGTGCGTCTGTCTCGCTGAGCTTTTTTACGTGTTGGTGGAGCTCCTGCATGCGGGCAACATTATCCTGTAATTCAAGGTTGCGTGAGCGCAGCCAGTTGCGATCGTGCTCGAGAGTCTCGATGCGTGTGGCTATTTTTTCCGCGTGAGTTTTTTCGTTTTGCTTTATTGAAAATACCTCGTCTTTGAGGTGATGGTACTTTTTGTGGTACTCGAGAGCGGTTTTATAGTCTTGTTCAAGCTCATGCAGGATATATTTTAATTTGTAGAGTTTTGTTGCGTCGAGCTTATTATCGTCCAGACCCATAGTGGACTCGACCTCATCGAGTAGCGGTCGCGCGCGATCACCTTGTTGCAATTGCAGGTAGAAGTCGCTCAGTTTAATCTGCACCTGAAATGGCGGCAGCTTTACTGATTCTACATAGTCAATTGTGTCGAGCAGAAGACGCTCGGCGCCGGCCAGGTCGTTTTGCTGCACGGCTAGATCTGACAGTACCGGCCGTGCGTACTGCACCACCCGGTGTGTTTTGTGGCGCAAGCCGATTTGCAATGCATTCTCTGCGTGCGATTGTGCTGTTTCGTAGTCCCTGCGCTGAATAAGACATTGGGCGTGGTTTACCAGCAGATAGCCAAACAAATAGCTGTCCGGGCTTATGAGCCGGTAACACGCCAGGTAGTTTTCATGAGCCAGGTTATTGTCATCGATATTCAGAAAGTGCCGGCCGAGGTTGTGGTGTCCGATAAAGCGCTCCTCCAGATGCAGAGGATGGTTGTCGGGCCCGGCCAGAGAGATTTGCAGATGCAGGTGTCGTCTTGCGGCAGACAGATCACCGAGCGCTTCAAAGGCGATGCCAAGCCGGCCATGCAGTCTGGACAGCCATAAAGTTTCGTCGCTGCCGCTTAAAATTTCCAGTGCCGTGAGGCCGGTATCGAGCAACTGTTTGAAATTGTACTCAAGCGAGTGCTCGAAGGTTTTTATTACCCGGACTTTGGCTTGCTGAAGAGACGTGTCGAGCGATTGAGATTCAAAATCCACCAGCATAGCCCGGGTGCGCTGCGGCTCAATATCCCTGAGACTCCATGCCAAATCCAGTTGGTCATCGATGTTCATACCCTGCATGTGTCCGGATGTTGTGGTGGCCTGAAGCCCGGTCAGAAAGTAAAGTGCAAGCGTTGCTGAAATCAACTGCTGGAAATCAATTCAAGCAGGCGCAATGCCTTATTGTAATTACATCATCCCTCGGATAATTATTCCAGTGTGTTGTAGGGGCCGATGCGCCAGGTGGATTATTGGATACTAACGTGTCAATACAAATGCGTTGATCGGTTGGGTAAAGGACTCAAGCGACAGACACGGTACCCATCTATGATGATGGTTGCCATCCGGATGGCAGGGATACACTTGCAGGGGTGCTTAAGCCAGCACCCGGGTGAGTGCGGCTAAAAAGCTCGCCGTCAGGGTTAGTGGCTGCAGGCCTTGCGCATAAATAGTTATGCGGCCCGGGGTAGCCACCCGGTGATCAGGGTATCAGGGGTAACTCGATCATAGATCACGCCGGCCGTTCGACGTAGATCAGTTCCCCGGCACCAAAGTACTCGCCGCCGCCCAGTCTGCCTATCGGGTCTGCATCGACAGCGGATACATTCAGCCGTCCCTTGGCGTCTTTGCCGGTGATTGCATCATCGAGATACAGATGCTTAAGGTGTGCGAAGACGATAGCCTGGTCTTTGATCATGTGCAGAGAGTCGTACTCGCAGGCATAGGCAATCCGGCAGTCCGCCAGTCTGGGCAGTTTGCTGCCGGGCATATCGGTGAGCGCAAGGCCAAGCATGTCGATCTCTGACTTGTTGCGCGGCAGAGTGGCAGATGACCTGGTCATTGCCTCAGCCATTTCGCGGTGTGCAATATGGATGACAAAATGTTTGCGGGCTTCGATGTTTACACGGGTGTCTTTGATCGAACCGTCCGGTGCCAGTCCAATCGATAGCATAATCATCGGCGGGTCACTGGCAAGCCCATTGAAGTATGAGAATGGTGCCAGATTGTGTGTGCCGTTATCGTTCTCGGACAGAACCCAGGCCACCGGTCGCGGGATAACCGTTTGGGTCATCAGCGCATAGGCCTGAATGGGGGAGAGAGTAGACATGTCGATGTGCATAGCGCTATCCGGAAGCAGGATTTTTGTGTCAAACAAAAACGTGGGTGAGTCGACTGATGACAGAGGCCTTGAGTTTACCATGAGTTGGTAGCGGCTCTGTGTCGGCAGGCCTGCCAGGCGGCGATGCAATGAACCGCTACCGCGGGTGTTTTTGGTTTAGTGCGCCGAAAAATACCAAGAGGAGACTGTGGTATAAAACAGGACAGCAGCCGCACACCGGGTGGTGTGTGCTGCTGTCCGATCCAGCGATGTGCGGGCAGCGCGGTTAGGCATGCCTGTTCAGCAGTGCCTGTTCAAAATTGGTAAAGAACTTTTTTGCCAGACGCTTTGAGGTGCCTTCGACCAGACGGCTGCCAATCTGCGCAAGCTTGCCGCCAATGTCGATGTTGACTTCGTAGTTGAGCAGGGTGCCGCCTTCCTGCTCGGTCAGGTCGACTTTAGCGCCGCCTTTGGCAAAACCGGCAACCCCTGCATCACCGCTGCCACTGAGGCTGAACTGCGCAGGGCCGGCGCTGGGGTCGAGCTCTACGTTGCTGCCGAAACTGGCTTTGACCGGTCCAAATTTAACCACGACGGTAGCTTCCATTTCGGTGTCACTGTGCTTGATCAGTTCTTCGCAACCGGGAATGCTCTGCTTGAGAATTTCCGGGTCATTGAGAGCGGCGAATACGGTGTCTCGGTCGAGTGGGACCAGCACTTCGTCTTGTAAAATCATGGTTTAGTTTTGTCCGGGTTGATAGAGAGAATTGACGCATTGTATCGCAGTGGTGAGCGTCTGCGCGGTAGAAATCCTCGTCACTGAATGCGCGGTACACGGCGCCGAGGTGCGTCTGCCCTCAGTGCTTGTTTGCGGTAGCGGAGTATTTTTACGCACAGAGTTCTAGGCCTCCTGAGCCGGCTTGCGTCGGCGCAATTGAATTATTTCGGCCAGTATCGACAGAGCGATTTCCTGTGGAGTAACGCTGCCGATATCAAGACCCGCCGGCCCCTTTATTTGCGGCAGTAAGGAATCAGTCTGCCCTGTGGTTTTTAATTTTTCTTTCAGGAAATGCAGTTTTTTGGAGCTGCCAACAAAGCCGATGTATTTTGACTGCAGTTGCAGTGAAGTGACCAGCGCGTCGACGTCGCCGCTGCCCTGTGTGGCGATAACAATATAGCGATGCGGGTGGTTGGCTGTTATGTCAGTGTGTTGCGCATAGTGAGTGTTAATGTGTGCGGGTTGCTCGTCAGTGAGCTCATCGCTGACAACCGCAACGCTAAAGCCGAAAGAACCGCCCAGTCGTACCAGCATGGTTGCCACCGGGCTTGCACCTAGAACCAGTAGTTGCGGGCTCGACAAAACCGGCTCGACGAATATTTCCATCGATCCCTTGCTGGGGCACATATTGCTGGCGATCATCACGCCGTTGCTTTCCTCACCGGGATTGAGTCCTTGCTCGGCAAGCAGTTCCTCGGGTTGTATGGTGACAAAACGTGGCTCGCCGTCGGCAATGGATTTGATTGCCGCTTTAATCACTGCATGTCGTGCGCAACCTCCGCCGATCCATCCTTCTACAATAGCGCCATCTTTATTGATGATCGCTTTTGCACCCGGCTTGGCCGCAGTGACTGATACGGTACGCACCACGGTCGCCACGGCAAACTCATCGCCCCCGGCTTTCATCGTTTGCACGATGTCTGTCATATCTGCGTGTGCGTCGTTGCTGGTGGCCGATGTCATGATAAGTTACAGGCGCTCAAGGTGAGGTTCGAGTGCGGCCAGAGAGTCCAGTGTATTGGCCGCGGCGAACAGATCCAGCCAGGGCAGGGCGGCGGCCATGCCGCGTGCCACCGGTTCGTAGTCTTTCCAGCCTTTTAACGGGTTGAGCCAGAGTATTCGACAGCCACGCTTTTTCAGCCGTTGCAATGCGCTGGCAAGGATCTCGGGCGGGTCGGTGTCGTAGCCGTCAGAGAATATAATAACCACGCTTCTGCCGTTAACCGTGTGGGCGGCGTACTGCTGATTGAATCGCTGTAGATTGCTGCCTATTTTAGTGCCGCCGCCGAAACCCTGAGCCATCAGTGACAGGCGGTTTACCGCTCTGAGTGTATCGTGGTCTCGCAGCGTATCACTGACCCGGACCAAAGACGTATGAAACAGATAGGCATCGGTGCGTCGGTCGTTACTGACCAGGCCTTTAAGAAAGGACAAAAACACCCGGGCGTAGACGGTCATAGAGCCTGATACGTCGAGCAGCGCGACGATGTTTACCGGTCGATCCGGTTTATGGCGTTTGAAGAGTTCCAGCGGCTCACCGCCGTGGCTGACGCTGGCGCGCATCACGCGGCGCAGGTCCAGTAGTGCGCCGCGTTTTGCGGCACGCCGTCGCCGTGAGCGTCTGTCTCGCATAGCGGCCGCAAGCTTTGCGGCCAGTTGCTCTGCGCGCTGCAATGATTCAGGTGTCATGAGTTCCCGCAGGTCAATCTTTTCCAGATTGGTGCTGGTAGATGCGACCAGCTTGCCGTCACCGCTGTGTGCGGAGTCATTGTCGCCGTCGGGATTGTCGTCGGCTTCATCTGAGTCGCCGCTGGCGGACAACTGCTGCGTACTGTCGACCCCGGGTTGAAAAGTGCTTTGTGATGTTTTTTTTGTGGCCGTGTTTGTCTCGCGCAAGGCCTGCCGCTCGCGGCCGCGATTAAACCAGTACGCTTTGAATAGCTGGTCAAATTGCTGATAGTCATCGGCGTGGTTGACGCACACCGCTTTGCACGCCAGTCTGACGTCGTCACGGTCGTTGATGTCAATTAACGACAGGGCGTTGAGCACGCTGGCCGACTCTGATACGCCAACCGCCAGGCCGTTGGATCTCAGGTGCGCCATAAATCCTGAGAAGCGTTCGCTGACACCGCTGGCTGTGGCAGGAAACCGCGTGGCCTTCACGCCACCACCTTACCAACGAGTCGCTGTGTAATTTCTGTCGGGATGGCGGCCATATCGGATTGCGTTTTCAGCAGGCAAACCAGTGTTGCCTGGAGTTCGTGCGGGTTATCAGAGAGGTTGGCAACGCCGAGGCCTGCGACCGCTGCGGCCCAGTCGAGCATTTCCGCAACGCCCGGGTTTTTGTCGAGTTCTTCTTTGCGCAGCGCCTGCACAAAGCCGACGATCTGCTCTGCCAGCCGTGCGTCGATACCCGGCAGCCGTTTGCTCAGAATGGCCAACTCGGTGGTCGCGTTCGGGTATTCGACAAAGGTATAGAAACATCGCCGACGCAGCGCATCGGACAGATCCCGGCTGCCGTTAGAGGTAAGAATCACGTGCGGCCGGGTGACCGCTTCTATCGTGCCCAGCTCCGGTATCGATACCTGGAAGTCAGATAGAACTTCCAGCAGGTAGGCTTCAAATTCTTCATCAGCACGGTCGATCTCATCGATCAGCAGCACCGGTGCCTGGGTTTGCGTAATGGCTTCCAGCAGCGGTCTTTTTAATAAAAACCGATCTGAGAAAATTTGCTCTTCGACTTGCTCGGCGGACAGATCTTTGTCGGCGGTGGCGCGTACACTGAGCAGCTGGCGCTGGTAGTTCCATTCATAGATGGCGGTACTTGCATCGAGCCCTTCATAGCATTGCAAGCGGATCAGGCGGGTAGCTTTGAGCTGAGCCAGCATCTTTGCAACTTCGGTTTTACCAACCCCCGCTGCTCCTTCAAGAAGCAGCGGACGCTGGAGTTTCACTGACAGGTGCAGGGCCATCGCCAACTCATCGGTGGCGATGTATCCGGTCTCTGCCAGTTCGCATTGCAATGATTTCCAGCTCATAGACAACAGGCTTCTCTGTGCTGAAAGACGGCGACTGAATTAATCATGTAAACCGAGTTCATTGGCTGTTTTCCAGATACGCCAGTGATCATGCGGCATCTGTGTATGCGTTAGACCAAAGGGTTTGAAGGCATCGTTAATGGCGTTGGAAAATGCCGGTACACCCCCGACGTTGGGGCTTTCACCGACGCCCTTGGCACCGATAGGGTGGTGCGGACTGGGGGTTTCGGTGAAGTCGGTCTGGTAGTTCGGTGTTTCCCAGCTGGTTGGAATAAAGAAGTCCATCAGGGAACCGGTCTTGACGTTGCCGAGTTCGTCGTAGGCAATCTCCTGACCAAGTGCAATAGCCAGCGCTTCGGTGAGTCCGCCATGCACCTGCCCTTCAATGATCATCGGGTTAATGCGGGTGCCACAGTCGTCTAGTGCGTAGAAACTGCGGATACCGGCGACGCCGGTATCGACGTCTATATCCATCACGCAGATATAGGCACCGAACGGGTAGGTCATGTTCGGCGGGTCGTAGTAGCTGACCGCTTCCAGGCCGGGTTCTACGCCGGGGATCGCTTGCGTATAGGATGCAAAGGCGATTTCCTTCATGGTCTTGAAGCGCTCCGGTGCACCTTTGACGATAAAGCGATCGACTTCCCATTCGACGTCGTTGTCGTGAACTTCAAGCAGATAGGCGGCGATCATCTGTGCTTTGGCGCGTATCTTACGGCCGGCCATCGCGGTTGCCGCACCGGCCACCGGGGTTGAGCGTGAGCCATAGGTACCGAGGCCGTAGGGTGCGGTGTCGGTGTCGCCTTCTTCGATGGTGATGTCGTCAGCCGGGATACCGATTTCTGTCGCCAGTATCTGTGCAAAGGTGGTGGCGTGACCCTGCCCCTGAGAAATAGTACCCAGTCTGGCTATCGCCGATCCGGTCGGGTGAATGCGTATTTCGCAGCTGTCGAACATACCCATGCCGAGGATGTCGCAATTTTTAACCGGGCCGGCACCGACGATCTCGGTGAAGTGACACAGGCCGATGCCCATCAGTGAGCGGGTTTCACCGGCCTTGAACTTTGCTACCTGTGCAGATTGCTCGGCACGCAGGCCTTTGTAGTCGACCGCCTCCAGTGCTTTGTTCCAGGCGGTATGGTAGTCGCCTGAATCGTATTCCCAGCCGAGTGCCGAGTGATACGGGAATTGATCTTTGCCGATAAAATTAATTGACCGCAGCTCGGCTGCGTCCATGTTCAGTCTGATCGCCAGTACTTCAATCATGCGCTCTATAAAGTAGGCTGCTTCGGTGACACGAAATGAACAACGGTACGCCACGCCGCCCGGCGCTTTGTTGGTATAGATGCCGTCCACTGCCAGATAGGCGGTGGGGATATCGTATGAGCCGGTGCAGATGTTCATAAAGCCGGCCGGGTATTTGGTCGGATCGGCGCAGGCATCAAACGCACCGTGATCAGCGGTAGTGTGGCACCAGAGACCTAGAATTTTACCTTCTGCGGTTGCCGCGATTTTACCCTGCATCCAGTAGTCACGGGCAAAGGCGGTCGAGGTCAGGTTTTCCATCCGGTCTTCGACCCATTTGACCGGTTGGCCCGTCACGATAGAAGCAACGATGGCACAGACATAGCCGGGGTAGACGCCGACCTTGTTGCCGAAGCCGCCGCCGATATCGGGGGAAACTACGCGTATATTGTGCTCTGCAATGCCCGACAGTAGTGAGGCGACTGTGCGTACCACGTGGGGTGCCTGAAAGGTGCCCCAGAGTGTCAGCTTGCCATTGACCTTGTCCATCGAGGCAACCGCCCCGCAGGTCTCCAGTGGACAGGGATGCGTGCGGTGGTAGTAGACCATTTCCTCCGCCACAACCGGCGCGCTGCTGAGTATGGCTTCGGTGGATTCTTTTTCGCCTTGCTCCCAGGTAAAGATATGATTGGGGTGGCGACGTGGACCGTGTGCGCCTTCGGTGGCGTCGGCGATGTCTTCACGCAGGATGGGGGCGTCGTCGAGTTCGGCTTTGAATGGATCAACCAGAACCGGCAGTTCCTCGTATTTGACAACCACCAGATCGGTGGCGTCAGCGGCGATATAGCGATCTTCCGCAATCACAAACGCGACTTCCTGCCCCTGAAATAATACTTTTCCATCGGCCAGCACCATTTGCTTGTCACCGGCCAGCGTTGGCATCCAGTGCAGGCCTAACGGCTCTAGATCTTTGGCGGTGAGTACCGCAACGACACCCGGCAGTGCCAGCGCTGCGGAGGTATCGATTGACAGCACGCGTGCGTGGGCGTGCTGCGAGCGGACAAAATCACCAAACAACATGTCGGGCATTTTGATGTCGTCGACATAGTTGCCTTTGCCCTGTGTAAAGCGTGCGTCTTCTACCCGTTTGCGAGAGCTGCCCAGACCTTTCAGCGCGGCCTGGCGTTCTTCCATCGTTTTTGCTTCGACGCTCATGCGGCTGTCTCCGGTTGATTAAGCTCCGCGGCGGCGGCCATGATTGATTTAACGATATTCTGGTAGCCGGTGCAGCGACACAGATTGCCGGCGATGCCCATACGCACTTCTTCCTCGGTGGGGTTTGGGTTTTCTTTCAGCAGGCGGTGTGCACGAGTGATCATTCCGGGGGTGCAGAAGCCGCATTGCAGGCCGTGGTGCTCTTTGAATTTTTCCTGCAGTACGTGCAGTTTGTCGGGGTTGCCGAGTCCTTCGATAGTGGTGATCTCAGCGCCTTGTGCCTGAATGGCGAACATCGTGCACGACTTCACCGAGCGACCGTCAATGTCTACTGTGCAGGCACCGCAGTGCGATGTTTCGCAGCCGATGTGCGGGCCGGTAATTTCAAGTTGCTCGCGCAGTACGTGTATTAACAGCTCTCTGGGTTCCGCGCGGGTTTCGACGGTCTGTCCGTTAACCGTTAAGGTAATGGTTTCTTTTGTCATGGGTATTTCCTGCATTTAGGGTCCGGCCGGCTTGATCAGGCGCGCGACCAGGCGGTTTCCAGAGATCGCTTGAGAATGATGGCCGCGGCGTGCTTTTTGAATTCTGCCGGTCCGCGGTTATCTTCGACGGGTTCAATATCACTGATGCATGACTGCACGGCGTGGGCGATGCTGTCTGCGGACACCCCGGATTGCATCAGGTGTGTTGATGCCGCGTCGCAGAAGACCGGTGTGTCTGCCAGATTGGTCAGCGCAATGGCGGCGTGTGAGCACGAGCCGTCGGCTGCCTTGGTCAGCAATACGGCAGCGGCAGCGGTAGCGTAGTCACCGATTTTTCGCTTTTGTTTTTCGTAGGCGTAGCCGCCGGTGCAGGTCGGGAAGGAAACCTCGGTGAGTATTTCCAGATCGTCGCGTGCGGTGAAGTATGCCGCCTCGTAGAAGTCGCGTGCCTTGACGTCACGCGCGCCGCCGGGGCCATGCAGGGTAAAGCTTGCATCCAAGGCCTGCATCAGCGCCGGCATGTCGTTGCCCGGATCACCGTTGGCGACATTGCCGCCGATAGTGCCCTGGTAACGAATCTGTGGATCGGCGATTTGCAGCGATGTCTCTTTAACGATCGGGGCGGCCAGCTGCAGTTCGGCGCTGCCGATTAACTCGGCCTGGGTGGTCATCGCGCCGATGCGAACGACGCCGTCAGCGACATTGATGTGCTTGAGGGTGTCGATCGCTTTCAGATCAACCAGGTGTTCGGGCATTGCCAGTCGCAGCTTCATCATCGGGATTAAGCTGTGACCGCCGGCGATCACCCGCGCGTCCTCACCGAGCTCGCTGAGCAGACCGACTGCTGCGGCCAGAGAGTCGGGTTGGTGGTACTCAAAGCGTCCTGGAATCATTCATTTTCCCCCTGAATTGATAGTGTCGGAACAGACTCTGAGACGATACCAGAGGGCGGCCGTATTGGAAGCAAGGATGCACGAGTGAAGGAGTGGATTCACCAATGAGGCAATTTGCACGACCGTCGTTGGTGACAGAGGTCGTTATAGGTAACTGAATAATATAGGGAATATGGAGTTTTTTATTTTCTGCTGAGCGATATCCGCGTTGCTGCAATTCATTCGTGATACTGTCGCGTCTGAGAGCATGGCCCGGGTGAAAGATCAGTCTGCCGTGTCGGTAATTAAGTGGATGTGACAAGTTGAGTTCTGCTACGGCACTTGTCCCGGTGACTCGTGCGCTGTTCCAGACTGATCGGCATCAGGTCATTGCTGCTTGCCCGGAGTACGCACAGAATGCCGCAAATGGGGTGTCTCCGGTTTGCCGGGTCTGGCTTAGTGTTTCGCCGGTTTCGAGTGTCTTCGAGGTGCGCTGTCAGGAGGGCGGTCGATTGCTGTTGCGTTTCACAGCATTGGGCAGTTGAAGGGGCGTGCCGGCGTCAGCGGCTGTTGGTGTCGGACGTTTGCTTGGCAGCATTCAGTACTTCAATTAAACCGATCACGCGGTTGCGGCTGACCGGAACGCTTGTCAGCTTGGGAGTGTTCCGGAACAGACATACCCCGGTTTCCTTACGTTTTTCGAAAGCGTCAATGGCGTCAATATTGACCAGATAGCTGCGGTGGGTGCGGTGGAAGTTGACCGTGCTCAGGCGTTGTTCGGCTTCTGTGATTGACCAGGGACAGAAGCGCACGCCGTCGCTGGTGTACAGGTGTGTGTAGTGTCCATCGGCACGGATGGCAGCCACATCGGCGCTGTCGGTGAAGGCAATTTTTTTGCCTTGTTCATACGGGATCTGTGCGTCTCCGGTCTCTGCGGGTCTGCCAGTTTTGCTTGATTCAGTGCTGTCGGCGACCGGTTCTGTGGTCGCGGCTTCCGGGTCGGACGATTCATGCGGTGTCGTGTCTGTGGGGACGAGGTCGCCGACAGCTGTGTTTTGCGTGCTGGTTAGAAACGACGTTGTGGCCAGTAGAAATGACCCGCAAATCAGGAATGAGGCGACGGTGACGGCAATCGCCAATGTACTGTTGGCCAGTGATATCGTCACAGGCTGCCCGCTGCTGTCCGGCAGGAAATGGGTGCCGAACATGGCACTGTAGTGAACAGCCACGACGGCGAAACCAAACACTATTGAGCCCATCACAATATTTTGTCTGGATCGATGGCCGTAGGCTACCCGGATAGCAGCAACACCGGCAATGGCCGCGACCAGTAATGCGGTCACCACCGACGCCGTTGAGAACACTGGTATCACGCCACGTATGCCGAGCATGCCGATGTAGTGCATCACGATCACACCAGCGCCGAGAATTAAGCCGGCCAGTGTCAGCTGGAACGGGGTTCTCGGTGAGAAGTGCAGCATCAACAAGGCCACGCCGACGACCAGAATTGCGATCAGTGCAGAGCTGAGTGTCTGGAGTAAGTCGTAGTAGATCGGGATCGGGAATTTGTGCGCGAGCATGGCGACAAAATGCATCGACCAAATACCCCCACCGAGTATAAACGCTGACATCACGACCAGTGCTTTACGCCGGTAGTCGGGCTGAGCCGCAATATTGTTGGTAAGAGCGAGGCCAGTGAAGGCGGCAACCAAAGAGACAGTGATAGAGGCAAGTACCAGGAAGGTATCATGCGTGTAGTTGATCACCCCGGGTTGATCCCCCTGTTCGTTTGTTTTGCATCGGCTGATCAGATGCGGATTCGCTATTTTAAAGTCGAAACACGCTGATGTCGATGCGCTTGCGAGGGAGGTGTGGAAGTGCGGGAGCAGGCAACAGGGGGGGGGGCCTGGATGAGCGTCGGTCTGGCAGTGACGCCGGGAGGAGTTATCCGGGAAGGTACCGCAGGGCCGGTGAAAACCCTGCGATCAGTCTAGTGGTTTTATCTGATTAAGTGTTAGGCAGTTTCACGCTCCTTTTCTACGAGTTCGTTGATGAGATCGATAATTTGCGCGTGGCCACCGGCCATGGAGACAGTCGACAGGTATTTGCCGTTGACGACGACTGTCGGTACCGCGTTGACACGTGATTCCTGTGCAGTCCGCATGGTTTTACGAATTTCTGCATTGACCGCAAACGACTCCATGGTCTCTTCCATTTTGTCTGCATCGATACCCAGCTCTCCGGCGAACTTTGAAATGCTCTTGCGATCTCGCAGTGGGCGTCTTTCGCGGTGGATGGCATTGAACAGCGGCTCGAAAAATTTCTCGGTCACGCCCATCAGTTCAGCGGCGTAGTAGGCTTCAGAGTGGGGGGTCCAGCTGCGATTGAGCGGTGGTGCGTGACGAACAAAGTCGACGTCATCGGGCTTGCTGGCGGCCCACTCATTGATAGCCGGCTCGAAAGCAAAGCAGTGAGGGCAGCCAAACCAGAAGTACTCCAGAACTTCGATTTTGTCCGGGTTTGCGGTGGCCTGGGGTGGCTGCAGCACCAGGTAGCGCTCTGCCTGGGCCAATGCGGGTGCTGTGGCTGCCATAGGAAGTGACAGGGCGGTGGCAACTTTAAGGCCGGTCCCGAGGAATTGTCTTTTATTCATAGGCTTCTCTAATTTATGTGGAAGACGTGGCTGTACTGAAATACTCAGCCGCCGCCGTGTGGCTTTTGCCGTACGAGTTGTTAACGAAGGAGGTAATTATTTGATTGCACCTGCCGGTGGCGTCAGGCAACCTGCTGTTCGACGAATTCGATCAGTTTAGTCCGGTCGACGTGAAAATTGTTGTACACCACAACACCGGCCGGGTCGATCAGTATCAGCCACGGAGTGCCGCCGGTGCGGTAGCCCTGCATGGTCGCCGGCATGGTGTGATTTTCTTCATCACCTGGATCATGACCCATAACGATTGGCAGGTCATAACGCAGTTGCAGCTTGCGGACGTCATCCTGTGTGTTGCTTCGATACCCTTCGAAAACCGTCTGAATGGCAGCTATGGCTACTTTAGGGTGGTCGTGAAAGCGTTCGGAGAAAGCCTGCAGTGTTGGAAAACCACTGCTGTGACAGCCCGGGCACCAGTTTTGAAAACACTTTAAGAAGACCCATTTCCCGCGAGACTCAGTGACTGAAAAGTGACCGGGCTTGCCGTCTGCGTCAATCCAGTAGTCAAGTTCGATTTCCGGTGCCTCGTAGCCCTCGATGCCGCGTGTGTTCTGCGCCCGGGCGTTGCCGCTTAACGCTGTCGACAAAGCCAGGGTGCTGGAAAGAGCTCCGGCCTGTTTTAGGAATTTGCGGCGACTGTCGGGGTTGGCCATAGATAGTTCCTTGCGGCACTGAGTGCGGTGGTTGTTCTTTATGGAGTCGGGTGGATGTTTGTGTGGTTAACGGGGTAACGAATAGCACTGCTGTTTGATTGCACAGGCTTTCGGCACTCTTGCGGAGTATGACTGCGTTGGTGGCATATGGTTCTGGAAATTGTTGTGACGAGGTCAGGCTTGCCGGTGACTGAGTCCAACGGGCAACCGTTGGAGGCCAGCGCTGCCTGGCATCAGAGGGGCGGGCAGTGACCGCTGGCAAACTTCGAGGTCTGCAGCGCAGGGCGGTTTTAGCAGTCAGGCGGTTTGTGCCTGGCTCAAATGCGCGGTGGTTGAAGACGACGTTGCGGGCTTTCCGGCTGCTTTGATACTGGCAACATGAGGCCGGCGTGGGAGACGTTGACCGGATCTCACCGGTGAATCGGCCCGAACGTATAGCGCTGACGGGTATCCGCTATGGCGGCTGACCACGGCACGTCCGAAGCACCATTTTTCACAGTGAACGCTGGATCACGGCGGAGTTACCGATGGCGCCGGGGTCCGATCTGACGATGCTACCTCGTCAGCTCGAGGCCGTGACATTAAAACATAAATAAATCCCCACGCTGCGGCTTTGCCCCGACTGCTGCAACGCCCCCTCCTGTCACACAAGGACGATTGCGTTGTTGAGAGTCCGAGTGTGTATTTTAGCTGAATGCGTTGTGTGGATTTGCAATTTCACGGCTGCAGGATTTTAACTTTGCAAAGGCGATTCATAGAAAATTCTGTTTGAAGAGCCGCGGTGGCAAAGGCTTTGAAAACAAAAATCCCTGGCCAAAATCACAGCCCGCATCAATGAGTAAATCTCTCTGGTTTTCAGTTTCAATGCCCTCTGCTATTACCTTGATACCCAGGCTATGCGCCATAGACACT
>CALKXD010000145.1 GCA_938003855.1 uncultured Granulosicoccaceae bacterium
CCCCCGAAAGCCACACCAAAGCACCGCCCCCAACAGGGAAACCCGCAGCGTCAGCAAGGCCAAACCCGACAAGCCCTCACAACCCCCAAGCATCCCCAACGGACGGCAACCTACCAATCATCACAAGCAACACAAACAAGACAACTATTTTCAACACTCCCCCGAAAGCCCAACCAAAGCACCTTCCCCAACCGGGAAACCCGCAGCGTCAGCAAGGTCGAACTCAACCGATCCCCACCAAGACCCCGCATCTCCACAGAACGCTCATCGCCCCTTAACCACCTGACATTCAACCAAAAAGAGAGACCCGCCCTCCCTCTGGCAATCACCCGCAACGACAGCTAGTTAACGCGCAAACCATCAGCATCAAAGCGATGCATACTGGACTCATCAGGCGTTAGAAACACTTTATCCCGATAATTTAGCTCTACATGGCCGGGCGCACGCACGGTGAGTGGCTTTTCAAGTCCATCGACCTGCACATGATAAAAAGTATCACTGCCAAGGTGCTCGGCGACACCGACAGTGCCCTGCCAGAGACCACTGTCTGTAGAGAGCGACAGGTGTTCCGGGCGGATGCCCAGAGTCGTGGTGTTTTGCTGTAAAGCCATTTCGCCTTCAATGATATTCATCATCGGCGACCCGATAAAACTTGCGACAAATAGATTTCCCGGCGCACGATAAAGCTCCAGGGGACTGCCCACCTGCTCTATCACGCCTTCATTCAATACGACGATTTTATCAGCCATGGTCATCGCTTCGATCTGATCGTGAGTCACATAGATCATGGTGGTTTCGAGTCGCTTATGCAGCTCACTGATTTCCAGCCGCATACCGACACGCAGTGCCGCATCAAGATTAGACAATGGTTCGTCGAACAGAAACGCAGAAGGCTCCCGCACGATCGCTCTGCCAATAGCGACCCTCTGGCGCTGCCCGCCTGACAGCTGCCCCGGGCGTCGCTCGAGATAGTCGGTCAGATTGAGAACTTCGGCCGCGGCCTCAATTCGCTTTGCCTGTTCTTCCTTGGGTAGTTTGGCCATGCGCATCGGAAACGCTATATTTTTGCGCACCGTCATGTGCGGGTACAGTGCATAGGATTGAAACACCATAGCAAGGCCGCGCTTGCCGGGCGGCAGATCAGTGGCATCCTGTCCGTCAATGGATATGCTGCCGGCGGTTGTATCTTCCAGTCCGGCAATTAAACGCAATAACGTGGATTTACCACAGCCTGACGGCCCGACAAATACCACAAATTCGCCATCTTCTATCTCCAGGTTCAGGGGGCGTATGACTTCAACATCACCAAAACTTTTCTGAACCTCTGTGAGTCGGATGCTACCCATGTTATCGCGTCCCCTCACGGTGCTGGCCACGTGCAGGCGTCAACGGCGGAGACATCAGCACGTGGGCGCTACGGATGCAGGCTTCAATATACCCCTGTGTTTTCATACTGCTTTCCAATCGCCACTTCAGTATCTCGTCGATAAGCCAGTCGCGGGTGTCAGCCTGCGCGGGGTCATCCCATAGATTGCGCTGTTCGTTAGGATCTGTCTCCAGATCGAACAGCATGCCTTTTTCATCATCGATAAAGTGAACAAGCTTCATGGAGCCGTCGAGTATCATGGTCATAAAACGTGTACCTGTCAGCAAGGCATCGTTCGAGTGCTCTGAATAGACCCGCCGACGCTCCTGATCCGGCCCGTCACTAAAGTACGGGGTCAGTGATGTTGCCTCCATCCACTGCGGCACTTTCCGGCCCGCCAGTTCGAGAATCGTCGGAGCAAAATCAAACAATGCCACGTTGTCATTGACGCACTGCCCCTGTGGGATACCCGGCCCGGCAACCAGTGCCGGGACATGCACAGTCGACTGATACATGTTCCACTTCTGTGAGTGTCCATGGTCCCCCAGACAATCGCCATGGTCCGACGTAAAAATAACAATGGTCTCGTCAAGTGCGCCTCGTGCCTCCAGCGCATCAAGCATATCTCCCACCTGCTTATCTATCATGGTGACGTTGGCATAATAGTGCGCGCGCTGCCTCTGTGACTGATCAGCGGTCGGGTCCGGCAGATGCACCACCCCGTCGGCGTCTTCGCCTAAATGAAACGCACGCAACTCCTGCATGGCTTTCGGCTGCACATCAGGGTCCGGCGGAATAGGCTCAGGCAACTCGCGGCCTTCGTACATATCCAGGTATTCCTGCGTCGGATCATAGGGCGGATGCGGACCGGGCAGCCCCACCTGTAGAAAAAACGGTTCGGTACCGGTAAAGCGATCCATCCACCAACAGGCCATCTGACCGGTAAATACATCCGGGTGCATGATTTCATCGTGCGGCCAGGTCCACGCACCGAGCAGATCTCCGTAATCGTCCCGACGCCGTTGCGTTACCCGTGACGGTTTTTCCAGTCCCCGCAGAAAATAGGCTTTGTCCCAGTTATCCAGATAGAACGGCAGATTCGGGTGATCGCGATCCTTGTTCTCGGTGACGTGACGCTCCTGAAAACCGAACGCGCCTTCTACCGGCATCGTGTGCATTTTGCCAATATTGACCGTGCGATAGCCCGCTTCTGCCAGATCTTTTACCCAGCAATAGTTCCATGGTTCATCGTTACGAAAAACACCGTTGGTATGCGGATACACACCGGTAAAAAGGGACGCACGCGACGGCGCACAGGAAGGCGCGGTTATGTACATATTTTTAAACGCCGTACCGCGCCTGGCCAAGCGGTCAAGATTCGGTGTGAGCATATGATCAAAGCCAAGCGCTGCTATCGTGTCATAGCGCTGTTGATCGGTGATGATAAAAACAATGTTCGGTCGTTTGGTCATGGTCATCCTTTGACAGCGCCGGACAGCGACTGAACAATATAGCGATTGGCAATCGCCATCAGAGGCAGGATAGGAAGCGTCAGCGCGATACTTGCGACGGCAATTGATGCCCAGTCCACGCTGTCGTAGGAAATAAAGTTCATTACGGCAACAGGCGCGGTTGTGGTGCTCGACCGGGTAATGATCAGCGCATAGAAGAAGTCATTCCATGCAACCAGGAACCCGAGAATCGCCGCCGCCACCGCCCCCGGCCTTGCCGCCGGCAATGCGACCAACAAAAATGCTTTGCCAAGGCTTGCGCCGTCCATAATCGCCGCCTCGATCAGCTCGTCCGGCACTTGTGAAAATGAGTTCCACATCGACCAGACGATCAACGGTAGTGTCAGCGTCATGTAGGCAAACACCAATCCGGTATAGGTGTCGATCAGCCCTGCATTCACGTATGCCAGAAACAGCGGTATGACGAAACCCACTGGCGGCGCCATGCGCAATAACAGTAATACCCACGACGCTATAAATTTCCCAGACACCCGAGACTTGGCCAAGGCAAAGCCCGCAGGCACACCCACCAGCATCGAAAAAAATGTAGATAAGCCCGCAGTGATAAAGCTGTTCATCAGTGCCGACGGAAAATCAGAGCGTGTGATTTTAAAAAAGTTATCCAGCGTCACGGCAAGCGGACTTTCCCAGATCGGCTCAAAAATTGTGTCTGGTGTTCGAACAGACAATAGCAGTGCCCACAATGTTGGCACTGCGGCAAACAGCAGTAATACCAGCATCATGGTGACGCCGACTGCCTTTTTTAACCGGTACTCCGGGCTGCGATCAATCACGACGACACCCGCTGGTTGAGCCTGGCCACATAAAAACTGATAATTGCCGCGACAATAAACAGCAAGACCGCTATCGCCGCGCCATAGGCAACGTTGGAGTTCTGGAAGGTTTGCACATAGGCATAAAAATTAGTCGCCTGCGTAGAGCGACCGGGGCCGCCCTTGGTCATCACAAAAATCATCGGAAAATGCTTTAATGAATCGATAAAACGGAACAGCGTGACCATTAACAATGCCGGCATTAACAACGGCAATGTGATATAGATAAAGGTATTAATACGCGACGCACCGTCAAGTGCGGCGGCCTCATCCAGATCAGGTGAAATCCCCTGCAAGGCAGCAAGAATAATAAGCATGGCAAACGGGAAATTAGTCCAGGTATCCGCCACAACAATGGCGAAAATTGCTCCATATTGTGATGTCAGAAAACTCGGCACTGTTATACCGAATAAATCAAAGAACGCATTTATAGGTGACAACGTCGGTGTAAAAAGCGACAGCCAGATCAGCGCCACCGCCACATGGGGTACCGCATAGGGAATCAGAAACAACACGCGGCCCAGGCGCCACTTGCCGACAATTTTTTGCAGACCCACCGCCACTGTCGTGCCGATTATTACCTGTGCGGCAACGCCAAACAGCGAAAGTGCAGCCATAACATAGACCGAATTCATCAGACGCTTGTCATTCACAAGCTTGATGAAATTGCGAAAACCAAACTCGCCGTTGGAACCACGAATAAGATGGTAGTCACTGAATGACAGAGCCAGCATCCCCGCTAATGGCACGATCGCGAAAATCGCCACAGCAATAATCGCAGGAACGATCATTCGACGATAGCCACGCTCCAGTTCAAACGTAGCGCCGGCACGCTTCTTCGAGTTTAATGACATAAATTATTTATAATGAGTTACCCGATGGACGATCGTCCATCGGGCTTGTTTCACTGATGGCGTCGCTACAGACCCAGGATGTCTTTCATATCCTGCTCGGCACCTTCAAGCGCTTCCTCGGGAGACACCAGGCCATTGAGTGCGGCATTGATGTTTTCACCGATCGCCTGACCCATTGCAGGCCAGTCCGGCAACAGCGGACGATAGTGACCAACAGCAAGGTTCAGCGCGTCGGCCTGCATGGTCAGAAAGTCAGGGTGGACCTTGGCGTATTTTTCAATGACCTCAGGGTTTTGCGCCACCGGTCCAGTGGTAAAGTTTGAGAAAGCCTCGGACAATGCGATTTTGGTCATCGTCTCTGTGCTCACCGCCCATTCAATAAACTGAGCAGACAGTGCCGGGTTCTTAGCCGATGCCGGAATACCAAGTCCATGCACAGCAATTGCCGGTGAACGACCCGCAGGCCCTGCGGGTGGCAGTGCAATGCCGGTCTTGTCAGCAAATTTACTTTTTGCCGGATCGACAATTTGCGCAACGATGCCGGTACCTTCAAGCGCAAACGCAATCTGGCCGTTCTGGGCAGCTGCATTGACTTCTGCAAAGTTAAAGTTACCTGCACCCTGCGGTCCGTAGTCATTCAGAAGCTTCATATAGACGTTTAAAGCTTCAAGCGTTTCCGGTGAATTGATCGCAGGTGTCAGATCACCACCGGTGTAGTCCTCAAAGAATTTTCCACCGTAGGCACGCATCACCATCGGGAAGATAAACATATTAAAGCCCTGACCGGGAACAGCACGCATCGCAATAGCGGCGGTTTCATCGTTATGAATTTTAGCCGCGACCGCGAGCATGTCTTCCCAGGTATCCGGCACCTCTACCCCGGCCTCTTCAAGGATGTCTTTGCGATAAGTCATCAGGCCGGTCGCGGCCATGTACGGCACCGCCCACTGCTCACCATTTATGACATAAGCGTCCAGTGGACCGGCCATGATGTCTGCCTTCACTGGCATGGCATCAACCTCTGCAGTGATCGGCTTCAACCAGTTGGCCGCCACCCAGCGCTGCACCTGAATCACTGGTGTATGCACTACGTCTATGTCACCGGTGGCTCCGGTAAATGACAATGTAATGCGATTTTCAAATACATCCTGACCAATCACATCAATGTTGGCTTTGATTCCGGTTTTAGCCTCAAAATCACCGGCCAGTTTTTGCAGCCCGTTTGTGTATGGCATGCCGAATAACACAACATTGACTTCCTCATCGGCCGCCATTGTCAGCGCGGGCACACCGCACGTAATGGTTGCTGCTAGGGCAGTCGCAAGTAATCGTTTTATCATCTTTATTTCGCTCCTATCTGGCTTTTCAGGCATTGGTAAATAGTGTGACCCGGCCCGGGCTTATCCCCCTTTCAGTGGCAGGGTGTGGTGCTTGGGCCGCAATCTTTTTGCGGCACTTTCGGTGTAAACAAGTTCTGACAACTGTTCGCGTGCGGCGAGCAGTGCACTTCGATACCGCTCTTCGTCATCGGTGGCTTTCGCGGCAGAATCCGCCAACGTAAGCAGGTGCAGGAATTTTCCTTCAGGGTCCTCTATAACCGTGGCAAAGCGGCGAATACCGACGTGGTTGCCTTCAAGGTCTGCAGCAAAAACGCGCTGGCGCATGTCGTCGAGAAGGGCCCTAACCTCGTTAATTGGCAACCAGCTTATGTCCTGCCCCGGCTGCCGCACGGTACTGAAAAAACCGTCGGTATAGAAGCGCGCCTCGACTTCTTCCCAGTCAATGCGACTGAGATACAATTGTGCAAGCACATCCAGTTCGTAGAGGGAACGGCGAAAACCAACGTTTGCACGAATCACCACATCCGGGTCGGGATGCCCGGTCTTTGAGTGCCATAACAGTTCATGCCCGGCGACGACGACAACCTCTGCGGACACTCCCAGTTCGGCAGACAGCGCACGCATGGTGGAGTCGAGCCTGGCCAGATAATCCTCGGACATCGGTACATTTCGCTCAAGGCGGAAGTTCCGCACGCAGTACTTTTCACTGGTTCTAAACAGATAACCCCAGTCGGACAGGGACTTCACAATGCGATTGAGGGTCGACGGAGACAGCCCGCAATCGCGAGCGATATCGACCTGCTTCACGGGTCCCGGGCCGGCAGCCATAATGTACTCCAGCACTTGTAAGGTTCGCTCCGTCGGATTCATTGCTAAATTTCGATAGTGGAATTCAATATTCCAATAATGGAATAATTCGAATTCTAATTGAAACGAGGCGTAATGCAAGACTTTGTTTACCGGGGTGCCGAAAGGTTATGCACCAAAGCCGCTGACCAATCTGTAGGTGGTACGCCCGCGCTCCGGTAACACGCGGGCTCAGCTGGAACGCCTGATCACAAAGAGGCAGACCCAGGCTTATCTACCCATAGAGCCCTGGATTGTTCAGATCGCATTTGCCGGCCTGACGACTCAGTGACATTGGCGTTCTATAGTATGGCCAGGTCATTTCGGGACCGGCACTACCGGGGAAAGGTGGTTACCAGAGTCGGGATTGGGGCTCCATTCGATCTTCCGTTTCAGCCATTACATCGAGCAAAAGGCCCTTCATTTTCCGACGTGTGCCGGTGTATTCCGGGTCGTGGAAAAGGTTAATTAACTCTCCGGGATCGTCAGCCAGGTTATAGAGCTCGCCATCGCGTACACCGTTGGTTGCAGGTGGTCCGTGCCAGACAATCAGCTTCCACTGCTGATGACGCAGCATGGTTGTCATAATCAGCGGGTCTGTGGCAAAACCGGAATAGCGATACTCCGACAGCGCCCACTGTCGCCAGTGCGGGTGTCCTCCAGCCGCCAGTGGCAATAGCGATTGCCCCTGCACACCGCGCCCTTTCGCACAGCCCGACGCATCGAGAAAAGTGGCGGGTAAATCAACCCACTGTACCAGCTCATCAACGACGGCACCCGCGTCTATATGATCCGGCCACCTGATAATCAGTGGCACCCGGGTCAGATCGTCGTAAAGCTGCGGCCCCTTGAGTAACTGCTGATGATTACCCAGCATCTCTCCATGATCTGACGAAAACACCACCAGCGTGTTCTGCGCCAGACCGGAGTGCTCGAGCGCTTCAAGCATACGCCCGACCTCATGATCAACCAGCGCAATCATCGCCCAGTACTGAGCACGAATCTCCCTGATCTCATCAGCGCTGTATTCCTGAAAACCCGGTGCAGTGCCACTGTAGCTTTTCTCTGAGCAAGCCCGATGGGGAGCCGGCTTGCTGTCCAACTCATTGGCACGGGTGTTTGGCGCAGGGATACTATCAGCACTGATTTTGTCGCGAAATTCCTGTGGCGCACCAAAAGGATGGTGCGGATCAAAAAAGTTGGCGACCAGACAGAACGGCTCAGCATCGTCGCGCGGATGCTCTATAAAATCGATTGCCCGCTCCGCCACCCAATGCGAGTAGTGAGCTTCTTTTGGCACCCGATCAACAGGTGTACCGGCCTTTGCACGATTGCCGTATTCGGTATTCTCGTTGGCACCGCGGTCCGGGAATAACGCGGCATAGATATCTGGCTGCGCCTTTCGCAACCACCGGTGATAGTCGTTTTCCAGCGCACGATGGTTTGGCCCGTGCGCCCACTCAAAGACTCTATAGCCATCGTCCTGACGCAACTCTGTCTGCCAGCTGTCACAGGGAGATAAATGCTGTTTACCAATCATGCCGCAGTCATATCCTGCGTCCGCGAGGGTTCGGGTAAATAGCTTGCGGTTAGCGGGCAGAGGCACACCGTTGGCGTAGAGGCCATGGTTGGCGACATATTTACCGGTAAACAACGACGCCCGTGACGGACAGCACACCGGGTTCTGCACATAGCAGTTGCGAAATAATGCCCCCTGTGAGGCCAGCTTATCCAAATTGGGTGTCACAGCCCAGCTGGCACCGGTACAGTGCAAGCTGTCACCTCGTTGCTGATCCGTGCATATAAACAGTATATTGGGACGTCGATTGTGTCGTGTCATGAATTATGTTCTAGAATTTTGCGATGCGCGGTTCGGTGCGATCTTCCATCGCACAACGAGCATCAATTAGCCTGTCGATCATGTCTTCAAGTTGATCGGCGTACGCCCCATCAATGGCCAGATTATTATTCTCGCCCGGGTCCGCCGTCAGATCATATAATCGATACGACGGGGAACCATCTGCCTGATAGTTTCCATGCGACACCACCAGCTTCCAATGCCCGATCCGCAGCGCAGAATGCCACCCGTAACGGCCGGAACGCTGCCGGCTCAATGCCCAGCCCCGCGGTAATTCATCTGCCAGTAGCGACGCCCCCTGCCGTCGTTGCGGCAATGGAAGCTGTGCCAATTGCAAAATCGTCGGGGCCAGATCAATGGTCGACACCGCCGCGTCAATAATGCGGCTGTTGCCTTCAGGCAGCCGAACGAACAACGGTACTTTTATCTGGCTTTCGGTTAACGCCCGCGCAGAGTTAATTCCAGAGGCATTGCCACGCGCCGCTGTGACAATGACAACAGTATCGCGATCACAAGGGGCTTCGGCAAGAGCCGCTATGACATCACCCAAGGCGGAGTCCGCCTGCTGCAGTGCCCGCCGATTAACGGCTTCGCCACTGCAATCCGACGATGGCCGGGCACCCATCGCCTCCCCCACCACAAAGCCTGCAATGCCAACAAACGGCTCAGTCGTCGAGGCGTTGTTGATCATCGTACCAATACGCTCACCAACCCAGTGATTAAAGCTTAGCTGATCATCAATATCCGCCATAGCCTGATAGTGTTCTGGTGGTATTATTGTATCGTCGGGGTTAGCTTGTAGCGGGAAGATTGCGCTAAAAGCCGCCCCGGCGGTTTCTTGCAACCAATTTAAATAGGCATTTTGCCGCGAGCGATGCAACGGCCCGTGAGCCCACTCACAATGCGAGTACTCATCCGGACGCATAGGCTCAGTGGTCCAATGGGATGACCCGGACAATTGCCGCCGCCCCACCAGCCAGGTAATGTAACCACTCTGCGTCAGTCGCTGCGGAAACGTATACTCATAAGCGGGCAGCGCAACACCGTCAGTCCATACCCCATGGACGCACGGATCAAGACCGGTAAACAGGCTGGCCCGCGCCGGCCCGCCCTCAGGGTTAGGCGAATATGCATTGCTCCAGACAGAGCTTGCACCCTGCAACTCTGCGAGTGCAGGCAGCTCATGCAACAGGTCATCTAATGTGGATGCGCCCAGCGCGTCGAACACAGCAACAATAATATTGGGTCGACGCAAGTCTGACACGTGAACCTCCCGGACAATGTATTTAAACAGCCTCTATAGTGCAGCCAAAACCAGGGAGATGCCAGCAATACTGCGTCACAAACCCACCCGAATGTGCAGCTGTATAACTGCAATCAGCAGACGATAAATATTGGAGCGATAAGGCAGAAATACGACACCCGGTTGACAAGGAAAGAGATGGTAACCATACCATCCCCTAATTTTGACAACGGTATGCGGCGCATTCATTGACAATGGATTCGACTACTTTACGATGCTCTGCAACTGTAGAAGCACTATTGACACATAAGTATTTTCTGTTTGCTTTATAAACACCCTGTATATTACAACAATCAGCCTGAATCCAAACACACAAGCAACATAACCGCGAGCCGGTGATCTCCACAGGGACGCAGCCGACTCAATCCGCGAACGGCAATCCCAGCGACAAGATCCGGCGTACGATACCGGCCCGGGAATCTGTTCGCATTTTACGCATCAGGCTTCTGGCCTGTGATTTGATAGTTTCACGGCCGACACCCCGGCGCGTAGCGGCAGCATTATAGTCCATACCATTAGCAACAAGGTTTGCCAGTTAAGATTCACTCGCTGTTAGTGAGTAGACAGACAATGCATCCAGACCTAGCTGAAATGGCCTGTTTGGATCTATCAGAATAGCAAGCCCCCTCTCAAAACCATTCCCGACATCACCCTCATCATCAAGTAAGCGAGATAACTCAATAACAAGATCATTATTTTCATGATACCCTCCCATCCGTAGATACTGCCTGCTGGTAGTCGTCGCCTCTTTACCCGGATCTTAAATTTTCTGTTTTAGCTCAGCGCCTTCTCGGCCATTACTTGTTATGATATGCCCACGACTACTAACGGTCAGCCGACTAGAGTCATCGATTATTTATTGGGCAAAGTTGTTACAGATCATTACCGCACCGTCCGAACGACGCAGTAACATCCCGACATTCACCCTGTCCAACATTGATAAAACGGCCTTGTAGCGATCCTTGATGGAATCATAAATCCGCCCCATAGCGATCGGCTGGCTGATGTGGTGAATATACGGCTGTACTTTTGCATACTCCGGCGGTGTTACATTAGATCTTTCAGGCCCGTACTGGAAAGCAATTGCATCTGACCAGGCCTTATCATCATTCAATCGAACTCCGAATCGATCAAAAATACCCATATGCTCGTGGGCAAAGGCGACATCGGGACGTTTCGATATTTCATCTATGTTTTCGAAATCGGGATCAACAATCACCTCTCCAACACGGCCTTAAAACACAAGTTTGATGTGCTCGACCTCGT
>CALKXD010000146.1 GCA_938003855.1 uncultured Granulosicoccaceae bacterium
GGACCCGTTTCATCGGGATTTTGAATTCCATGCTGATCCAACCGGAGCGATCTCGGATCCTGCAACTGCTATGGCAAGTGCACTGCAGGAATGGATAATCGATAGTGGCAATCTACCTTTTTTCTATTGGCTGGAAGGTCACGAAATATGTACCACGGTCAAGTACTTCGGTGCGACCAGCAAGGTGACCCGGGTGAGCTACAACGCAGAGACTGACGGGACGATTAAAAAAGTCTGGATTCAGGGTGGAAAGCTGATGGCACGCGGTATACTTGAGGAAGGCGCAGGGACAGCGTTTACGACTGCCACTGGCGGCACAAAACCCGGTGAGGCCTATGTCTGGCTGGAAGAAGGGAGTCTGGTTTCCCATAAGCATCGATCAGGCGAGTTTCACCATTCGTCGCTGTCGAATGGTAAAAAAGTCCGATCTGCCGGCACCTGGAAGGTAGCGGATGGTAAGCTGGTGATGATGGATAACAATAGTGGCCATTATCAACCGACGGATGCGCATTTTTATACACTGCTGCGACAACTCTATAAAAATGGCGTAACCGACGATGCGACCAGGGTGGGTACACATAGCACGGTGGACGGCTTCGGTGGATTTTTCGGTCCGCAAAATTACATCAGCGTAAAGGCGTATCGAAAAAAATCTGCGCGCAGGCGATATCACGCCAATCTCAATCAGATTATTGTACCGCCTCCGTTATAGCTGTCATCGGTGATCGGTCTTGTGCGAGCGCTGCGGTAACCGCAGGCGTGCACCCGGCAGGAAGGTGTCGTGTTAACGGGTTATTGTCAATCCGGCTATGATGTTGGCTGTCTATAGTGCCGTGCTAATTCCCGCAGTGTTTGTGTACCTGGTTCGGTCCGGGTTATTGAAGTGAAGCCACCATGAAAGAATGGACCAATTAAATGAGTTTTAAACCGTTGCCGACAGTTTTTGTCTTATGGGTAGGCGCAGTACTGCTTAGCGGTTGCGGCGGTAGCAGCACACCACCACAAATAGAGCCACCGGACAACCCGGCGCCGCCGCTTAACCCGGTGCCGTCTGCAACGTTCTGTGAGAGTAACACCGTCGATGTGACCGCGCTGTCTGCGCACTTTTCAGGGTTAACACAGAGGATTGGCTCCGATCCGCTGGCGGCGAGCTTTGCAGAAGCCACAACCGGTGTTCTATCGGTCGGGCTTAATAAAAGCCTGATCCCGGTGATTAGTTCGGATCAGGGTGTTGTGGTCGCAGCGGGGCAACTGGGGGCAGGACGTGTTGTTGTGTACTCGGGGCAGGATTTTTTAAGCTCTTCAACACGCTCAACACTGTTGGGTGATGACCGACTCGATGCATTGCTTGCAAACGCTGTGGAGTGGGCGTCCGGCAAGGCAGACGGCACAACGATAACCGCCCTTGCGGACAGCAACACACTGGCTAATAAATTTGCACGGACTGGAGTCGCCGTGACTGCAGCCGATGTGCTACCAGCCAATGGATTACGCGAATTCAGGGTATGGAGTGCAGACGCTATACAAGACTACGATGTGCTGCTTGTGCAGGTGAATGAATGGGGAACACTGCACCTCAACCCTGAAGACATTCCGGCACTGCGCAGCTTTGTGCAGTCGGGTGGCGGGCTTGTTATCGCGGGGTCGGCGTTACACTGGAGTTGGTGGTTGTCGGACAGTGCCGATGAGTTTCCGGCCAACACGCTGCTCAAAGACTCGGGTATCAGGTTTGATACTTCCTCGATTGATGCGTTTAATGCCGCGTCGGTTACTTTTAGTGCCAATACGCAACCGGTGCAATTGTGGTGCGACTATGTCAGTGCCAGACCTGTCAACGCTACTGCGCTGCTGGCGATGCCCGGTCTGTTTGAATCAGCTTACGATAACGCTTTAATCGATGATCTGTCACTGGCATTGACCCGGCTGGTCTCAGAGACCCCGGCGTTGCCCGTCAGCACCAGTGATAGTGCCGCTGTTGCCTCTGCGGGAGTAGCGATCACATTGCCGCCGGTGAACTGGCCGGAACCGCATCCCTGGTCTGTTGCGCTTAAAGAGGGTTATGCGAATGCTGTTGCCGCGCAAAGTACTGTGAGCGTCAGTGGTGAATATACCGGTAACCAGCCGTTGGGTTTATATGCGCTGCCGGGGCAAGTGGCAACGCTTACCGTACCCGCTGCAATTATTGCTACCGGGTATCGCATTCAAGTGGGTGAACGGCTCGATGATCTGCGTGAATCCTCTGCGAATACCGGTGGCCAATGGCGGCGAGCGCCGTTGTCTGCGCGTTTTTATCCGGTTGACTCGACGAAGATATCCGTCGTCAATGCATTTGGAGGTGCGTTGTATCTCGAGGTACCCGCCGGAGCGAATGATGCCGTTGAGATAGTCGTTGAAAATGCGTTGCCGATGCCAGTCTATACCCACGGCCAGACCACCATTGCCAACTGGACCGCTGCGGTAACTAACACTCACGCCCCTGTAGCGATACTGCAGGATCACGGGCATGTGCGTCTGGTGGTGAGCAGCACAGAGGCGACCAGCGTGGTAGCGCCGGATGAAGTTATGGATTTCTGGACCGGCTTTCATCAGCATCATGCCGAACTGGCTCAGGAGCCCGAACGTCGTACCTTCGAGAGTCATTGGCTTTTCGACACTCAGGTCGGTTATGGCTACGCAAACGCCACTGATGCGCGCATAGTTTATCCGGCCCTGGCTGAGCGATGGGCGTTACGTACCCGTACCGGTGATGAAGACTGGTGGTTGTTCGGGCATGAGTTGGGTCACCAGTTTCAGACCAGTGACTGGCGCGGCGGTGACATCACTGAAGTCGCGGTCAACCTGTTTACCATGTACACACTGAATGACTATATTTACGCGGGCAGCGCCACCGAAACGAAGGGGGCAACTCCTGCAGTGGTTGATCATGTCGCTCTGCGAGGCTCCAGCTGGGCATTGGCTGATCTGTTCGGCAAACTGCAGTTATACCGTCAGCTGATTACTGAGCTGGGCTGGCCATCCATACAAAACACGTTTGCCAGCTACTACAGTTCTGCCTACCCTAGAGACACTTATGGCGGATTCATGGATGGCTTTGCGATACGCTACAGTGCCGTAAACCAGCGCGACATCAGCGAGTTTCTAACACGGTGGGACTACCCCGTCAGTGAGAGTGCGCTGGCGACTATCAGAAATTTTGACTATCCGGTGTGGCTGCCACCGGGTTGGTAGTGCAGGTGCGGATGGTGAGTTCGGGGTATTGTTGTCTAGTGTGTAGCTGCAGCCGACCTTGCGGTGGTGTCGATACACACAGTGCTGGTGTGAGGTGTTGTGTCGCAGATCAGCGTCGATATACCGTGCTTTTTGCCGTGTGTTATTTCCAGCGTGCCAGGTAGCGCGTGGTATCGGTATCGAACCAGGTCTTTGAAAATTCCATTTGGCGGCCGTGCTGATCCCATCCTGTGCGCTCTACATAACCCCAGCAGGGTTTCGCCGCAGGGCAGAAGTCGGCGGGTCGCCAGTCCGGTGGCTGATCGGCCGAGATCGAATCTTCGACCCGGGAGATCCAGATGCCGAGTTCGCTCTTATAGAACTGGTATAAAGAATCCGATAAGTGCTGCGGGGTGATCGGTGTGGTGACGTAGGCGGCGTCCAGCCAGATTTCCTCGAGTGCGGCGCCGGTACCATTGAGGTGGCGCAATCGGCGGATTCGGTAGTAGTCTCCCTGTTCGCTGAAGCGCACGGTATCGGTATCGGTGATTGCGTCCACTGAAACGATGGTGGCACTTGGTAGTCCACCACCGGTCAGCAACTCGAGGCGAAAATAGCCGTAAATGGTGTTGTCAGTGCCGGTATTGCGCACGTAGTTGCCGGACCCTTGTACGCGCTCGAGCAGGCCGTTTTCATGGAGTTGCGCCAGCGCTTTTCGAAGCGTTCCAACGGCGATGCCGAGCCGCTTTGCCATGACGCGTTCGGGTTCGAGTTTCTCGCCGTCCAGTATCACGCCTGCCTTGATTTCGCGTGCCAGCATCTCACTGATTTCCAGATGCATCGGAAGTCGGCCGCGTCGGGTTGCATTCTGTTCAGTGGTCATGTGTCGGGTAGTCGGGTTGCGGCTGTGTTGATGAATTGATATACAATTGATTATAGTATTGATACACTAATGATTCATAGCGAGCGGTGGGCTTTGCGGGTTTTTCCCGGCTGACTTTTCCGCTTTGCTGTTCACAGCTGCTGCAGGCGCGAAGGGTTGATCGGTCGGCGTTACGGCGGTCTATGCCACCCCGATGATAATCGCTATCCGGTGGTGTCGGAAGCCAAGTTACACGCAGCGGTGCTAAACAGGCGTGTGCTTGCGGGTTAAGTGACTCGTGCAAGCGCCCGAATCGCGCGCGGCGGCACAAACCGGGTAGTCGCCCGGCAGCGAGTGCGGTCGGTTGTTGCCGGTAAGCGAGCATTCGGGGTTGCAAGCCGCAGTCACAGATCGCGGCCGGTGAAGCGGGGCCGCTGTCTGCTGAGTCGGTTCGGTCAGTGGGGGCGGCGGCAGGCGTGGCCGTAGATTGAAAACACGGGGAAGCGTGTTGTGAGTCACCCGCGGTGGCGGTACAACCGGAGCATGAGCATGAAAGAAAACACCGATGGCCGTCACCAGCTGATCGCAAAGTCAAATGCAGAAACCGTCGAGCCGTCGGTTTTTGTTCCTTCAACCGGTAATGTGCGTGAGTATCGCAATGCACTCGGTCGATTCGGCACTGGTGTGACAATAGTGACTACGTCAATCGGCGACACTCCTTTAGGAATTACGGTCAATTCGTTTGCGTCTGTGTCACTTGAGCCCGCACTGGTGTTATGGTCTCCAGCAAAACGATCAAAACACTATGCCGAATTTGAATCTGCTCCGTTCTATGCTATCCATGTGCTGAATCACTCACAGGCTGAGCTCGCATCACACTTCGCGCGCGATGCCCGTAGCTTTAGTCACTGCGACTGGCATCGAGGAGACAATGGCGTGCCGCTAATCGAGCACTCGGTGGCTCGCTTTGAGTGCCAGCGTTTGCACTCGCACGATGGCGGCGATCATGCCATTGTGGTCGGCAGCGTTGTACGGGCAGCTAATTTCGGGGGGGAACCATTAATGTTTGTTGGTGGCGAATACGGTCGTTTTGTGGGGGCTGCATGATAACCCGTAGAATCCACTGCCGCATCGGACGGCGATTCTGATGTCAGTTCTGCACGGGCTGATACGCGGGTTCGGCCTGCTTAACGGTGGCGTACTGACGGTCAGCCGTGGCATTGCCGTTGTTGCCATTGCCGCTATGGTAATGGCGATTCTGGTACAGGTGTTTTTTCGCTACGTCATTGGTAACGCGTTACCCTGGCCCGATGAGTTCGCACGCTTCTGTATGTTGTGGATGACCGGGCTGATGGCACCGGTGGCCTATCGACATGGCGGCTTTGTGGCTATCGATATGTTGCCTGAGCTGCTTGGTCGTCGTGTTGCAGCGACGTTGTCGCTGCTGTTGTTGCTGCTATCGCTTACGGTGTTGGTGGTTGGCGTGAAGCTCGGCTACAAGCATATCAACAGCGGCTGGATGTTCTCCTCGTCAAGCCTGAAAATACCGCTTGATCTGATCGGCATGAAGAGCGTGAAGCTTAAGCTTGTCTATATGTATGCATCGTTGTGGGTGGGTCTGATTCTACTTGTCAGTGTCAACCTTGAGCTGATCCTGCGCTCGGTTCAGTCTCTGCTGACGGGTAATGGTCAGAGCCCGTTTGTTCCGGAAAAATCCACTGGTTCCGGTACCGATTCAATGGGAGCAAGCTGATGCTGGTCTGGTTCCTGCCGTTGTTTCTGGTGTTTTTATTTATCGGTCTGCCGGTCGTGTTCGGTATGCTGGCGGCACCGGGCATCATGCTGGTGCTAAATGGCCAGGAGCGTGATCTGGCCCTGCTGTACCGGAATGTCTATAACGGCATGGACAGCTTCCCGCTGATGGCAGTGCCGTTTTTTATGCTTGCCGGTGAGCTCATGAACAAAGGCGGCATCACCGAGCGACTGGTTGAATTTGCGCAGTCTATGATGGGCCACCTGCGTGGTGGATTGGCGCACGTAAATATATTGTCGTCGATGCTCTTTGCCGGTTTGTCGGGTTCTGCAGTGGCCGATACCTCTGCGCTTGGCTCGATGCTGATTCCGGCGATGGAAAAACAAGGCTATACCAGGCGGTTTGCCGCGGCGATCACGGCGGCCAGTTCTGTCATTGGCCCGATCATCCCGCCCTCCGGTATTATGATTATCTACGCCTATGTGATGGGCGAGAGTGTCGCGGCTCTGTTTCTCGCCGGTATTGTGCCCGGTGTGCTGGTCGGGGTCGGGTTGATGATGATGGTGGGCTTTATGGCCAATCGCTATCAGTTTCCGGTGGCCACTGAGCGTGCTACCTGGTCCGAGAAAGGCCAGGCTTTTTCGCGCGCTTTTTTCCCACTGATGACTCCGGTGATCATTCTAGGTGGCATTTTACTTGGCGTGTTTACCCCCACCGAAGCAGCAGCGATTGCGGTGTTTTATGCACTGATCATAGGCATTTATGTACTGAAAACCCTGCGATGGCGTGAACTGCCCGCCATACTGTCGAAGGCGGCCATTACCTCCAGCGTGGTGTTACTGCTGGTAGGCGCGGCAATGGCTTTTAAAACAGTTGTCAGTCTAAGCCATACGCCCGAGGCGCTGGCAGCGTTCATCCTGGGCTTGAGTGACAACCCCCTGATTCTGTTGTTTCTGATCAACATACTGCTGTTTATCGTGGGGATGTTTCTCGATGCCGGGCCGGCAATTATTATTCTTGGTCCGATACTGGGGCCGATATTTATCGACCTGGGTGTACATCCGGTGCACTTTGCAATCATTATGTCGGTGAATTTAACGGTGGGGCTGGCCACGCCGCCGATGGGGCTGGTGCTGTTTGTGGCATCGTCGGTGTCAGGCGAGCGCGTGCAGGCAATCGCAAAAACCATTTTGCCGTTTCTGGCGGTGGAGGTGGTTGTTATTTTCCTGATTACCTATTTCCCCGCTATTTCGATGACCATCCCCCGGCTGACGGGGTTTGTTCAATAACCTGAATTTGCACCAGGCAAATCATTTATCCAATGAGGAATATCATGACGTTGAAAAAACCATCTCTGCTGTTTTCAGCAGCCGTACTTGCGCTGTCGTCGTTCGCTGCGTCTGCGGCTGACATCACCCTGCGTGCGACGGCTAACTCGAATGAAAACGACGAAGACTACGATGGTCTGGTTGTTTTTAAAAACCACGTTGAAGCGGCTTCTAACGGCAAAATTGCGGTAGAGCTTTTTATCGGAACACAGCTGTGCTCAAAGGGTGCCGAATGTCTGCAGGGCGTCGCCGATGGTTCTATCGATATCTATATTTCCACCTCCGGTGGTGCAGCGGGTATTTTCCCTTACGTGCAGGTGCTTGATCTGCCGTACCTGATGTCCAGTGACCGCGTTGCAGAAGGTGTACTGACCGGTGACTTCACCCGCACTATGCGCTCGATGGCGCTGGCCAGTTCCAATGATCAGATCCGGTTGATGACTATCGGCAACACCGGCGGCTGGAGAAACTTTGCCAATACCAAGCGTCGGGTTGCCAGCCCTGATGACATGAAAGGTCTGAAAATCAGAACAGTTGTGGCTGATCTGCCGCAGGAACTAGTCAAAGCGCTCGGTGCTGCACCCACGCCGATTCCATGGCCTGAGCTTTTCACGTCGTTCCAGACCGGCGTGGTAGAAGGTTCTAAAAACGGTATTACCGATATCATGGGGATGAAATTTCCAGATGCCGGACTCAAGTATGTCACCCTTGACGGTCATGCCTATATGGGGGCGCTGTGGTGGATGAATAATGATCGCTTTATGGGGATGGATGAAGACCTGCGCCAGGTTGTCGTCGATGGTTTCTCTGCATTGCAGCAGGCGACTTTTGCGTCTCCAAAGCGTAAATCTATTGCCGCCTATGAAGAGTTTAAATCAGTCGGTGGCGATCTGTATGTGCCAACACCCGATGAAAAAGCGGCATTCAAGTCAGCAGCTGAGCCCGTTTACAGCTGGTTTAAAGAGAACGTCGATGGCGGCCCCGAGATCTTCGACGCGCTGACCTCTGCGGTTGCTGATACGGAAAAATCACTGGCTGAAGCCAACGCCAAAGATATCAACTAGTAACCATTCGGGCGTCCGGACTTGTGTGCCGGACGCCCCGGTTGATTGTTGCTGATTACTCGAATGGATATAGCCAGGCTTTATAGTCATCGATAATTTTATGGGCCTGTTCAATCTGTGCTTTTGTCATTTTTTTGATAACTTCTTCCTGACTGATCGCCGCGTCAGGGTCGCCGCCGATGGCCGAGAGAACATACCAGGCGTAGGCGCGCACCAGATCCGGCGCCTCCAGTCCACGTCCGGTTTCGTAATACCAACCGATACCCGACTGCGCACCTGCGTGGCCTTTAAGGGAGGCGCGCAGATACCATTCAAAGGCTCTGATGTCATCCCGTTCAACGCCAAGTCCCATGGCATACATCACACCGATCAGTTCTTCGGCGTCGGCATTGCCGGATTTCGCCGCTGGCAAAAAAGCTTCCATGGCGGCTTTGAATTTGCCGGACTCCATAAGGTCGCGCGCTTTTTCAATGTCTGCGTTCAGCAGCGGGCTGGACAGGTACAGTGCGATACTGGCTATAACAGGCAAACGGACAGGCATGCGACTCTCGTATCTTTAGGGGGCAGTGCGTTATGACGCTAATAATACACGGGTTACCCGCTCGTTGTTGCTCACTGGCTGCGGCTTTTGGCCTGTGGTTAGCGGTGGCAACGTCTGCCGTTGGCGGCGAGTTACCAGCGCCGCTGACAGCAGAGGATTTTGCGCCGCAAAATGAAAAGCAGGTGGCGCTTGGACGGCTGCTGTTTTACGACAAACTGCTGTCCGGCAATAAAAATATATCATGCGGTACCTGTCATCATCACCGCTTTTTTGGCAGCGATGGATTGTCACTGGGTATTGGCGAAGGCGGTGTTGGCGTCGGGCCTGAGCGCAGCCCCGGTGAAGGTACTTCGCGGATAAAACGGCGTATCCCGCGTAATGCACCGGCGTTGTGGAATCTGGGTGCCGACTCTATAGAAGTGCTGTTTCACGATGGTCGACTGTCTCGTTCTGATGATTATGGCAACGGATTTAATTCTCCGGCTGAGGAGCGGCTGCCTGACGGCCTCAGCGGATTGCTGGCTGCACAGGCGTTGTTTCCGCTGGCGTCGCGCTTTGAAATGGCCGGCGGGCCGCAGGAAAACTCTGTCGCCAGAGCCGCGTTTGACCGGATAGATCACGTCTGGCCGTTGATCACCAGCCGGGTGTCGGCAGTCTCCCGGTATGTTGAGCTGTTTAGTGCTGCTTTCGAGCATATAGACAGTGGTTCAGATATTGGTATTGTCGATATTGCTAACGCGCTGGCTGCGTTTGAGACGGTTGAGTGGCAGTCGTTCGACGCGCCGTTTGACCGGTTTCTGGCCGGCGACCATGATGCATTGACCAGCCGGCAGCAGCATGGTCTGGCGCTGTTCTATGGAGAAGCACGATGTGCTGTCTGTCATTCGGGGAACCTGTTTACCGATCAGCAGTTTCATGCGATTGGTCTGCCGGTTTTTGGTCCTGGTCGCACCCGATTATACGACCCGATACCGCGGGACACCGGCAGAATGGCAGAGAGTGATCAATTGGCTGATCGCTACCGGTTCCGCACACCGTCATTGCGCAACGTCGAGCTCACAAGCCCCTACGGACACAATGGCGCATATCGGTCACTGGAACAGATCATAAGGCACCATCTTGATCCTGCCACCACACGCGGTGACTGGCAGGTGTCTGCCAGTATGCTGCCAGACGTTGCCTGGCTGAACGACACCGACCTTATCATTACCCACGATACACGTGAGATGGCCCGATACAATGCGACCCTTGATATCCCGGGCCTGGTGCTTGATGAAGAACAGGTTGACGCACTGGTGGCATTTATGGAAGCGTTGACCGGTGCCAGTGCGCGCGATACAAAAAACGGAGTCCCTGACAGTGTACCCAGCGGCTTGCCGGTGGATAAAAACTGATCGTCAACCGGGTTGTCGTTTCGCGGGCAACAGGTGGCTGTTGTCCTTTGGTAGATTGGCAATCACTGCTGCAATAATTGCCGCACTGGTGAAGTCCAGCAAGCCGTGGTCTTTTTTATACCGCAGCAATGGCTATACAGGATGGTTGTTTTCAAGTGCCAGATAGTGCTCGATACCGCTGATTTTATCGTCGGCATGGTGGTTGACATAGAGCACCGTTGTGGTACTTCGCTGGCAGATCAGTTCTATCAGTGCAAGCACGCGCTGTCGGTTCATGTCGTCGAGGCCGAGGCAGGGTTCATCAAGTATCAGCAGGGGCGGGTGTTTGACCATCGCCCGGGCAATCAACAGCAGGCGCTGATCACCATACGATTGGCTGGTGAAGGGCTGGTCTGCACGCGATTCCATACCGAGCACGGCAAGCCATTGATCGGCAATGTCACGCTGATGATCTGTGTATTTGCTATACAGGCCAATGCTGTCGTAGAAGCCAGAGATAATCACATTGCGCAGGTTGGTGCCAACGGTGTACTCCCACTGCAGTGCCGTTGAGACATAACCGATAAACTGTTTTATCTGCCAGATACTTTCGCCGCTGCCGCGGATAAAGCCGAAGACAAATATATCGTTGACGTAGCACTGCGGATGATCCCCGGTGATCAGCGACAGCAGTGCGGTTTTGCCACTGCCGTTCGGGCCGCTCAGCTGCCAGTGCTGACCGGCGTTAATAGTCCAGTCCAGCTGATCAAAGATCACCACATCGCCGTACCTGATAGCAGCGCCCGTGACACGGACCAGTGGCTGGGCCGGGTCGAGTGCGGGAATGCTTGTATCGGGGTCTGCGGGCGGGATCGACAGATCGGCTGTTTTCAGATGCAGCAGCTGGTGCAACTGCTGGTAGGCTTCGGTATCGGCGCGTTTTACCTGATGGGTAAGCTCACCGTCATTGACGTAGGCCACATGGGTGATGAAGTCCGGGCACTGATCAAGCCGGTTAAGTACGATCACAACCGGAATCGATTCAGACACCGCCGCCAGATGCTGTTGAAGTGCAGACAGGCTGTCGACGTCGAGACCTTCGAAGGGCTCATCCAGAATCAGTAGCTGAGGGTTGCAGGTGAGTGCTCTGATCAGCATTACTTTTCTGGTCTCCCCGGTAGAGAGCTTTCTAAAAGCACGGTCCAGCAATGGCACCAGGCCGAATTTTTGGCACAGTTCGTCTGCCAGCGATTGATCTTTGCAGACCGCAGAAATAATCTCTGCCACGGGCGTGCCTTCGGCTATTACGTCCATGATATCTGCATCATCTTTGCGACGCTCGGCTTCAATCAGCTCTGACTGGGCTTCGAAGGACACAACCCCGATGCGCCGTGGCAGACCGCGTATCACACCGCTTTCTATATCACCGGCGCCGGTCAGGATAGCGGCCAGCGCAGACTTACCCGAGCCATTGCTGCCACACACCAGCCAGTGCTGGTCTGGCTGGATTGTCCAGTTGATTTTGTTACAGATAAACCCTTGATCGAACTCTACCGTGACGTTCTTCAGGGATATAGATGCAGTTAATGGCATGAGGTGCGGTGCCCATGGAGTGAATACAAGGCGCTAAAAAAAGGCCGGGGAGAACCCGGCCTTTAGCTGAATGAAAAACGCGTCTGGCCAGCGCTTATCAGACGATCTTTTTCATGTCTGACATATGACCACGCAGGGTGGCACCAATGGCCTCGACCGGGTGGCTGCGGATCGCTTCATTGACTTCAATCAGGCGTGCATTGTCCACACCGGTGTGGTTGAGCTGCATGCCGGCGCCGATCACGTCGCTTTTGATGTTTTTCATGAAGTCGCCCAGCAGTGGTACACAGGCGTGGTTGTACAGGTAGCAGCCGTACTCTGCGGTATCTGAAATGGTTGAGTTCATTTCGTAGAGTTTTTTACGCGCGATGGTGTTAGCGATCAGTGGTGTCTCGTGCAGTGATTCATAATAAGCTGAATCGGCAATAATACCGGCAGATGTCATGGTTTCGAAGGCGAGTTCTACGCCGGCTTTGACCATGGCAACCATCAGAATGCCGTTGTCGAAGTATTCCTGCTCCGAGATTTCTACATCGGCTGCTGCTGTTTTTTCGTAGGCAGACTCAGCGGTATCAGCACGCCAGCCCAGCAGTTCTTTGTCGTCATTGGCCCAGTCGGCCATCATGGTTTCGGAGAACTTACCGGTCATGATGTCATCCTGATGCTTGTTGTACAGAGGACGCATGATGTCTTTCATTTCTTCGGCAAGGTCAAACGCCTTGATCTTGGCCGGGTTTGACAGGCGGTCCATCATGTTGGTGACGCCGCCGTATTTCAATGCTTCAGTGACAGTCTCCCAACCGTACTGGATCAGCTTTGATGCGTAGCCCGCGTCGATGCCTTCTTCGATCATTTTATCGAAGCACAGTAATGAGCCGGTTTGCAGCATGCCGCACAGGATAGTCTGCTCACCCATGAGATCTGATTTAACCTCTGCGATGAATGAAGACATCAGAACACCGGCTTTGTGACCGCCGGTACCGACCGCATAGGCTTTCGCCAGTGCCAGCCCTTCGCCGTTGGGGTCGTTGTCTTCGTGAACTGCGATGAGGGTAGGTACGCCAAAGCCGCGCACGTATTCGGCCCGTACTTCTGAACCGGGGCACTTCGGTGCGACCATAATGACGGTGAGATCGTCGCGCACTTTCATGCCTTCTTCGACGATATTAAAGCCGTGTGAGTAAGACAGGCAGGCGCCTTTTTTCATCAGTGGCATAACCGCATTGACTACGGCGGTGTGCTGTTTGTCGGGCGTCAGGTTCAGCACCACGTCTGCGGTCGGGATTAGTTCTTCGTAGGTGCCAACGGTAAAGCCGTTTTCGGTGGCGTTTTTCCATGACTGGCGCTTGTCGGCAATGGCTTCAGCACGCAGCGTGTAGGAGACATCGAGGCCGCTGTCGCGCAGATTCAGGCCCTGATTGAGGCCCTGAGCGCCACAGCCGATGACGACCATTTTTTTACCTTTCAGTGCCGCTACACCATCGGTGAATTCCGCCAGGTGCATGAAGCGACATTTGCCCAGTTGTTCCAGCTGTTCCCGAAGTGACAGGGAATTAAAATAGTTATTCGACATGGCGTAGTGTCTTCTGTGTGTTGATAAGGATGCGCTGTGCGCGACGTTGACGCGGAGTGTATCGGAACTGCGGTGTATCGTAAATTGAAATAAATGCAACACTGTGTCCCATATATTGCAAAGATCAAGTATCCTTGCATTGATGAATATCCGTTCTCTGAATCATTTCCTGGCGCTGGCCGAACACTTGCACTTTGGTCAGGCCAGCATCGCCAGCAATATCAGTGTGTCCGCGTTGTCGCGGAACATCAGGCACCTGGAAGAAGAAACCGGGGTGACGCTGTTCATTCGCGATAACCGTTCTGTGCGGCTGACCGCCAAAGGGCAGCAGTTTCTGCAATATGCCAAAGAGGCAACCCGACAGTGGCGGGTGATCTGCAATGAACTCGCCGGTAGCAGCGATGAGCTGCAGGGGGAGCTCAGCCTGTACTGCTCGGTGACGGCCAGCCACAGTATTTTATTTGATCTGCTCAACCGGTTCCGGCCGGACTACCCGGGGATCGAGATCAAGCTGCACACCGGGGATCCCGAGCATGCGATCAGCCGCATCGTTGCCGGTGAAGAAGAGGTATCTATCGCGGCACTGCCACGCACAGTGCCACGCGGCTTAGCGTTCAAGGCGATCACAAAATCTCCGCTGCTGTTTATTGCTCCGGTGAACCACGCCGGGATCGAACTGACTCTGCCTAAGCATCACAATAAAACCCAGTGGGGGCAGGTGCCAATGATCCTGTCGGAAGGGGGGATTGCCCGCACACGGGTAAACGAGTGGTTTCGGCAGCTGGGGGTCAGCCCGCGTATTTATGCACAAGTGGCAGGCAACGAGGCAATTGTCAGTATGGTCAGCCTGGGTCTTGGTATTGGTGTGGTACCTGAAATTGTACTCGACAACAGTCTGCTGGCAGATCGCGTTCAGATTCTCGATGTGAAGCCAACACTTGAGCCATACAATCTAGGGCTGTGTACGTTGAAGCGAAGTCTGGCTAATCCGTTGGTCGGGGCTTTCTGGAACCTGGTTGACTAGAACCCGCTTTGCAGTAGTGGTGCGAGATGGAGATATACCGTCGCATCTGACCCGTGCGGCTGCAGTGTGTCAGCGGATGTAAACTGCGACAGAAACCGCTGTCATTGGGCCCGGCAAGGATTGAATGCTGTGGGCAGACCCCGGTGTCACCCAAGGCCAGCCCCGATAACGCCCTCCCGCTGCGAGGCAGGGACAATGGTGCTGCCCGACAAGGATTTTTGCCATACGGTGTTGTTGCAGGTTGCCTGCGCGGTTGCATCCGTTGCGTATTGCTGCGGATGTTATTGCTCTGCGCCTGGTAGTTGCACACGCTTTTTTGGTGGCGCCGCGATGTCTGTCAGTCGTTCGCCGGGCAGATCGAAGAATGATCGATTTGCTTCCCGACGGGCGGTGCTGCGATCAAGCCCTATGTCGTGCAGAACGGCGTCGCTCATCGACTGCATTTCGCGGCGCTCCTGATAGATCTGCAGGGCCAGCGGCAACAGTGTGACCTTGGTCGTGACTGCTATTTTATAGAGCAGTTGCAGGGCGCGGGATGTAAGGGTGCCGTGTCGTTGGCTGGTAGTGATCATCGGAGTCTGTCCTGAGTGTTGACGTGCTCCAACCTTAGTGACTCGACACACATTAATGCTTCGCTGCAGGCCGTACCGGGCACCCGATACTTCGCTCTGCAACGAAGTATCGCGAGTCTGCAACATGCTATGGTTGAATCCGGTGCTGCGCAGTGTCAGGTCAGTGCCGATTTCTCAGGCGAAGCGACAATCCTCCGGAGGACATCTTGAACGTAAATCAGATCGCGAAGATTGGTATGCTGATCGGTGAGCCCGCGCGCACCACGATGTTAATGGCGCTGATGGACGGACAGGCGCTAACCGCCACTGAGCTTGCCCGCTGTGCAAATGTGACCCCGCAAACCGCCAGTGCGCATCTGGCACAGTTGACCGAAGCCGGCTTGCTCTGCATGCACAAGCAGGGGCGTCATCGCTATCATCGAATTGCCTCATCAGAGATCGCAAAAATGCTGGAGTCGGTGATGGAAGTGGCTGTTGGTCAGATCCCGCAGTCTGCACGTGTTGTGACTGGGCCCAAAGACGAGGCGTTGCGCAAAGCACGTACCTGCTACGATCATTTTGCCGGGCGTCTTGGTGTGGCAATTACCGACAGTTTAATCAGCAGCCAGTATCTCGAATTTGATGATGAAGCCGGTATTATCACCAAAAAGGGGATTAAACACCTGGCCGCATTTGACATAGATGTATCAGGTGGTCATGGCAAGCGCAAATCCAGACGACCGGTATGCAGGCCCTGCATGGACTGGAGTGAACGTCGGCCGCATGTGGCTGGCATTGTCGGCGCGGCCGTGCGTGATCATTTTTTTCGGCAAAACCTGGTGAAAAGAATACAGGGAAGCCGGGCGCTGGTCATTACACGCAGTGGTGAGATGGCGCTGAAAAAGATCTTCGGTATCGGTCAGTTGCGCTAGATCACAGCGACAGGGCCGTGCAGAATATTGATCTTTGAACCTCGAATGGTCCCGGTATTTATCGTATTTTCCTGTGACTGATTATGCGGCAAGTGTCCACCATAGGGGTCGTGTTGCATTAGCATGTAATCAGGCAGGTTGGTTAGTTGTTATCTTTGATCAGGAAGGTCATTGAAGCCCAGTGGGATATCCAGTCGGCTTGCTGATCAACGGCATCGATTACGTGCACCACGTTGATCAAGTATTTTCCCGCGTCGCTGATGTTTATAGTGGCTATACCTTTGCTGTCGCTGGTGGTGACGGTGCGATTAACATCCAGTGATTGTCTGAAGGTTTCTACCTGGCGACCCGCTAACGGTAAACTGTTATAGAGTATCTGTATATCTAGTGTGTCACCGGCAGTATAGGGGTTTTCCAGCGCGACAATTTCCAGTGCCTGCTGCTGCGGTGCCAGTACTGGCGGGTCTGTAGCCGGGTCGCTCTGGCCAGCGGTTACAAAGCTTTTGTTGTAGCGATAATAGTGCTCGACGATATCCTGTTGCGGCATGCCGCGCTTCCGGTGGCGCGCTTTGATATTGGGTAGCGCGTGGTAGTCGAGAAAGGCGTGGAACTTCTCAAGGGTGGGGTACACCAGTGATTTTTCCTGTGTGTCTACAAGCACCAGTGTCAGGCCTGACTGCCCGCTTATGGCTTGCAGTGCCGGGTAGTCACCGATACGGTTGTTGAATCGCGTTTTGCCACTGCTGTCAAGCAGGTAGTGTCGGTCAAAGTTTGCCGGATTGTAGATCAGTGCGGTGCCCTTGAAATTCTGACCGTTGCGAATATTTACGGAAATCTTATCGCCCACATTCATATGGAAGCGCACCGGGTCGAGCCAGTACTCATGGGCAGCCCCGGTGACGGGTACCGTAAACAGCAGCGTCAGGACCAGGCGGGTAAAGCACCTGAGCGGTTGTGTTGGTTTTTCAGGCACAGGGTAGTCTCTGTTATTGGCGGCACGCGCCTGTCAATCGGGGTTGATGTACATTGGCAGTTCGGTGTTTGGTCTTTTAACCACGCACCTGACCAGGCAGATTGTTTACGGGATGCTGGAGCGGTTAAATCTTGCATTCTGCTAAAAACACGCAGCCGGAAGCCCGCCACCTGTGTCTGGCTACCGGCTGTTTTGTCTTGCGCTTTGACGTTTGAATTTTCACCTTTTTTGTTCGGAGCTTAAGCCCGTCGTCAATATACCACTTGTCTGTCGAGACGCTACCGCAGAGCGCTGTTGTTGGTTTGTATTTATTGTCCGATGCGGTACGCTTAACTATTTATGCCACGCTGACCGGATTATTGTTCGCCTTGACCCATCCACGTTACTGCCTGCCGTACTGCCTGCTGTTTTTGTTAGTTTGCGCGGCCTCGTTTGGATCACGCATCGTCAGTGCCCATGAGATCAGGCCGGCTGTTGCTGATCTGATCACCACCGATAGCGAGCAGATCAGTGTCACTGTGTTGTTGAACCTTGAGGCACTGATGGCCGAAATCGGTCCGCAGCACAGTGATACCAATGAGTCTGCCAACAGCGGGAATTACCAACGGCTTCGAGCGTTACCTACGACACAGCTGGAGCTTGAATTTGATCGCTTCCGTGATGAATTTCTGCAGGCCATATCAATCACCGGTGACAATGACTCGCGCTACCCCCTGACGGTGGATTCATTGACCATCGCACCGGATGACGATCTCGAGATAGCCCGTGATTCGGTAGTCACGCTGGTCTTTACCCCCCGACCTGACGATACAGCAGTGCGCTGGCAATGGGCCGAGGCTTTCGGCGAGATCATCGTTCGTGGTGAGTCTTCGACTGAAGAACCGGGCTACGCCGCCTTGTTGTCGCCGGGTCAGCGCAGCGGGCCAATTGCCCTGAACGGTGCTACCGAACAGCCAATTGTTGACGTGATCTGGAACTACCTGGTGGTGGGTTTTGAGCACATACTGCCAAAGGGATGGGACCATGTGCTCTTTATTGTAGCACTGGTGCTGCTGTCACCCCGTTGGAAACCGTTGCTGCTGCAGGTAACCGCCTTCACGGTAGCGCACTCCATTACGTTGGTTCTGGGGGCAAGCGGTTGGATCAGTGTTGCCTCGTCGGTGGTTGAGCCTTTGATCGCCCTGTCAATTGTGGTGGTGTGTCTCGAGAATATATTTCTGCCGAAACTCGGGGCGTGGCGCGTGTTGTTGGTGTTTTTATTTGGCTTGCTGCACGGCCTGGGCTTTGCCGGTGTACTGGCCGAGGTTGGTCTTGACACCGCAAATTTTATTGTCGCGCTGCTGGCATTTAATGTGGGCGTGGAAGTCGGTCAGCTGACGGTAATTTTCATCTGCCTGATCCTGTTCGGTTGGTGGCTGCGTGATCAACCCTGGTATCACCGGCGGGTGACCGTGCCGGTGTCGCTGTGCATTGCCGCTGTGGGTGCCTGGTGGTTCTACGAACGAGTAGATTTATCGATTTATGGAATCGGTTGAACCCCGCATGCCAGGCAGGCTCAAACCAGTGTGCACGACTGCAATCATGGTGTGCAGAGCTGTGCACGGTTTGATCAGACTAATCAACGTCTGGCTGGTAGACTAACAGTCCGCTAGTAGACACCACCAAGGACTTATTATGCGTAAACAACTACTTGCCACCTGCGCGGGCGCACTGCTCGTTGCAGGCAGCCATGCCGCTATGGCCGCCGATGGCCCGCACAAGAAAGCCATCGAAGCCCGTCAGGCCATGTTTCAGCTGTACAGCTATCACATGGGTCTGCTCGGTGGGATGGCCAAAGGCAAAATTCCCTACGACGCTGCAATTGCCTCAGAGGCCGCAGCCAACCTCGATGCTGCAGCCAACCTCGGGCAAAGTACCCTTTGGCCGGCAGGGTCGGACAATTCCAACGCAGAAAACGGCAAAACGCGTGCGCTGAAAGAAATCTGGGACACTTATCCAGCCATTGCAGAGAAATCAGAGCAGCTGAAAGAAGCCACGGCCGTCCTTGCACAGAATGCTGGCAACGGTCTCGATGCACTGAAGAGCAGCATCGGTGATGCCGGTGCAGCGTGCAAAGCCTGTCACGATGACTATCGCGCAAAGAAAAAGTAATCCGGTGCATTGTATGGGCCTCCGGCCGAGCGGAGACTCACAATGGTAGCTATCTGGGACCTGTGGGTGCGGTTGTTCCACTGGTCCCTGGTGGCGGCGATTGCCGTGCTTTTTGTCAGTGGTGAAACCAGCATCGGTTTTTACGACTGGCACCGGGTTGTCGGTGAGTTTGTCATGGCGCTGGTGGTGTTCCGGTTGCTGTGGAGTGTTTTCGGCAGTAGCAATGCAAGCCTGCTTAAGCTGATCAGGCCGGTTGCTGCGCTGCGCCACATGAAAGATCTGGCTCAACGCAACGTTGCGCCGGAACGCGGCCACAATGCTGCAGGTGGCCTTGCCGTACTTGCCATGCTGACGCTGATCAGCGTGCAGGCGATCAGTGGTTTTTTCATCGCCGATGAAGACGAGTTGATCGAAGGGGCGTTCTACGGAGTACTCAGTGAAGAGACGACCGACTGGCTGTATACCGTACACACCACCAACTCAACGCTGTTGCAGGTACTGGTCGGTGTGCACATCATTACCGTACTCGTGTATCTGCTCTACGCCCGACAGAACTTAATTTCTGCCATGTTCACGGGCAAAATGAAGTGGCCCGACGGAACGACTATTCCTGAAATCAAGCAGCGTTCGTTCGTGACAGGGCTGGTGATCGCCGCCGCAGTCGCGTCATTGATGCTTAAGGTAGTCGGTTTTTATTGATGGTTGTTTTGTTGGTAGCAGCGCCAAGCGGCGCTAGTGTCAACCGCTAAATGTAAAAACCCGCAGCGTCAGCAAGGACGCGGGTAGAGCGATCCTCACTCACGCGTCGGGTATCCAGGGCACGGGGAACTATCTATTATCGCAATAAATGCGAGATCGAATAAGTGTCGTGCACGCAAACACTCTAAACAGTATCTCGCGCAGCGTGGAAACCCGCAGCGTCAGCAAGGCTGAATGTAGATCAGTCCTCGCTCACGCGTCGGGTTTCCAGGGTATGGGGATCTATTTGTCATCGGTGTAGATGCGAGATAAATAAGTGCCGTGCAAGCAAGCGCTCTAAACAGTCGCTCGCGCAGCGTGGAAACCCGCAGCGTCAGCAAGGCCGAATATAGAGCGGTCCTCGCTCACGCGTCGGGTTTCCAAGGTAGGGGATCTATTTATCATCGGTGTAGATGAGAGACCGAAAAGTGTTCTAAAAAGCCGCTCGCGCAGCGTGGAAACCCGCAGCGTCAGCAAGGCCGAATATAGAGCGTTCCTCGCTCACGCGTCGGGTTTCCAGGGTGCGGGGATCTATTTATCATCACAGTAGATGCGGCGCAGATAAGGCCTCTAAACAGCCGCTCGCACAGCGTGGAAACCCGCAGCGTCAGCAAGGCCGAATGTGGATCGGCACTCGCTCACGCGTCGGGTATCCAGGGCACGGGGAACTATCTATTATCGCAGTAGATGCGGGACAGATAAGTGTCGTACACACAAGCGCTCTAGTCAGCCGCTCGCGCAGCGTGGAAACCCGCAGCGTAAGCAAGGCCGAATGTAGAGCGGTCCTCGCCCACGCGTCGGGTTTCCAGGGTACGCGGATCTGTCTATCATCGCAGTAAATGCGGGACAGATAAGTGCGGTGCACGCAAGTGCTCTAAT